>JAHYJF010000019.1 GCA_019428955.1 Burkholderiaceae bacterium | reverse complement strand
AAAACAATAGCCTATCCCATGTCAAGCCTTATACATGCCTACATCCTGACGCCAGAAATAACCCTCAACTCGTTGATTCCATAGGTGTTTAGGTGCTCAAAGCACCCTTGTGGCCCGGGAACTTCGGGTTAACGAGTCTTTCGCGCAGGCGGGGCATGCTCCGCCTGCGCGGCGCGTCGGCGGTAACTCTCGACGTTCATCTCCAAGATGGTTGCGTGGTGCACAAGCCGGTCGACGGCGGCTAAGGTCATGGCCGGATTGACGAACACCTCGCCCCACTTCGAGAACGGGGTGTTCGCGGTGATCGCCAAGCTCTTGCGCTCGTAACGCTCGGCAATGAGCTCGAACAGCACCGAGGTTTCAGCCTGGTCGCGTCGGACGTAACTCAGATCGTCCAAGATCAACAGATCGAACCGGTCGAGCTTGGCCAGTTCCTGGGGCAGGCGCAGATCCCGCCGTGCGGCCTGCAGCCGTTGCACGAGATCGCTGCAACGCGTAAACAGCACGCGGCGCCCGACGTCGATCAGCGCGTGGCCGAGTGCGCACACCAGATGACTCTTGCCTACGCCCGGCGGCCCGAACAGCATCACGTTGGCGCCGCGTTCCAGCCACTCATGCCCTTCGCTGAGCGCCGTTACCTGCGCCTTGGATACACTGGGCACGGCCGCGAACTCGAAGCTCGACAGTCGCTTGTCAGGGCTCAAGCCCGATTCGGCGCGGTGGCGGGCGATGCGCCGCGCCGCGCGCTCGGCCATCTCGTGCTCGAACAAGGCCTCAAGCAGTCGGCGTCCGGGCCAACCTTCGTGGTCGGACTGCGCGCACAGGTCCCCGACCAGACTGCGCGAAGACCTTGTTTTCTCCGGTTTCCCCGCGCGAGCGGGGGTCGCCTTCACACGATGGAATTCCCCGCTCGCGGGGCGACAGTCCCGGCGCAGCGCTGCGGATCGTCGACGATCGGGCGTTTCGCTGCGCGGCAGCCCTTGTCGGCCCCGGAGGCGGAACCACAACCGAGGCGGTGCATCTTCGCACCGCGCGGAATCCGTTCGGGCGGTTCCGCTGAGGCCCGGCTACTCCTCGCTTTGCGCGAGCGAGCGCCCGATCAGAATCCGCTGGATGTCGCTGGTACCCTCGTAGATCTGGGTGATGCGCACGTCGCGATAGATCCGTTCGACCGGGAAGTCGCCGACGTAGCCGTAGCCGCCGTGGATCTGGATCGCGTCGGAGCAGACCCGCTCGGCCATCTCGGAGGCGAACAGCTTGGCCATCGCCGCCTCGCGCAGGCAGGGCGCACCGCTGTCCTTGAGCGCCGCGGCGTGGGCGATCAGCTGGCGCGCCGCCTCGATCTGGGTGGCCATGTCGGCGAGTCGGAACTGGACCGCCTGATGCTCGAAGATCGGCTTGCCGAAAGCCTCGCGCTCCTTGGCATAGGCGAGCGCGGCGACGAATGCCGCGCGCGCCATCCCGAGCGATTGCGACGCGATGCCGATGCGGCCGCCTTCGAGCCCCGAGAGCGCAATCCGGTAGCCCTGGCCCTCGGCGCCGATCAGGTTGGCCGCCGGGATCCGGCAGTCATCGAAGTCGATCTGCGCGGTGTCCGACGCGTGCTGGCCAAGCTTGTCCTCGATCCGCGCGACGCGGTAGCCGGGGTTGGCCGTCGGCACCAGGAATGCCGAGATCCCGGACTTGCCGGCTGCCTTGGCGGTAACCGCCATAACGATTGCTACGTCGGCATTCTTGCCCGAGGTGACGAACTGCTTGACGCCATCGAGGACGTATTCGTTGCCCGCGCGGCGCGCACTGGTGCGCAGCGCCCCGGCATCGGAGCCGACTTGCGGCTCGGTCAGGCAGAAGGCGCCGAGCATCTCGCCGCGCGCCAGCGGCTTGAGCCATTGCTCTTTCTGGTCATCGTTGCCCCAGGCCATCAGGATCGAGCAGACCGGGCAGTTGTTGACCGAGACCACCGTCGAGGTGGCACCGTCGCCGGCGGCAATTTCCTCGATGATCAGCGCCAGGGTCGCGTAATCCAGCCCTGCGCCACCCCAGCGCTCGGGCACCGCAATCCCGTAGCAGCCCAGCGCAGCCAGGCCGGCCAGCGCCTCCTTGGGAAAGGTGGCGGTGCGGTCCCAGCTGGCGGCATGCGGCGCAATCTCGGTCTGCACGAAGTCGCGCACGGCCTCGCGGATCATCCGCTGGTCTTCGGTAAGGATCATGGTCGCTTTCTCAGGCCTTTCCGAGGCGTTGGCCGCGCGCAGTGCCGATGACCGGCGAGTCGGTCACCGGAGCCACTGCGCGGCCATACCTGCCGGGGGCGGGTATCAGATCATTTCGATGGCAATGGCAACGCCTTCGCCGCCGCCGATGCACAGCGACGCCACGCCTTTCTTCCCGCCGGTCTTGCGCAGCGCGCCGATGAGCGTGACGATCAGGCGCGCGCCCGAAGCCCCGATTGGGTGCCCCATGGCGCAAGCGCCGCCGTGGATGTTGACCTTGTCGTGGGACAGGCCGTGCTCCTTCATTGCGGCCATCGTCACCACCGCGAAGGCCTCGTTGATCTCGAACAGGTCAACGCTGGCAGTGTTCCAGCCGGTCTTGTCGTAGAGTTTCTTGATCGCACCCACCGGGGCGGTGGTAAACCACTGCGGTTCCTGCGAGTGGGTGGCATGGCCGACGATCTTGGCGAGCGGCTTTAGACCGAGCTTGGCGGCCATCGACTGGCGCATTACCACCAGCGCTGCCGCGCCGTCGGAGATCGACGACGAGGTCGCGGCCGTGACCGTGCCGTCCTTGCGAAACGCCGGGCGCAGGGTCGGGATCTTGTCGGGATTGGCCTTGAAGGGGCTCTCGTCCTTGTCGATCACGGCGTCGCCCTTGCGGCCGGCGACGGTCACCGGCGCGATTTCCCACGCGAAGGTGCCGTCCTCGTTGGCGGTGCGGGCGCGCTTGGCCGACGCGATTGCAAACGCATCCTGTTCCTCGCGGGTGAAGGTGTACTTGGCCGCGCAGTCCTCGGCATAGTTGCCCATTGATTTGCCGCCACCGTTGGGCATCTTCTCGTAGGCGTCTTCCAGGCCGTCGTAGGCCATGTGGTCAAACAGCGTGGCGTGGCCGTAGCGGTAGCCGCCGCGGCCCTTGAGCGCCATGTACGGCGCATTGCTCATGCTCTCCATGCCGCCGGCGACGACGATGTCCTGGCTGCCGGCCAGGATCAGGTCGTTGGCTAGCATGACGGACTTCATGCCCGAGCCGCAGACCTTGTTGAGCGTGGTCGCTCCGGCGGAAATCGGCAGGCCGGCGCCGAGCGTCGCCTGGCGGGCCGGGGCCTGGCCCTGGCCGGCGGGCAGTACGCAGCCCATGATCACTTCCTGCACCTGTTCGGGTTTGATCCCGGCGCGCTCGACGGCGGCCTTGATCGCTAGCGAGCCGAGCTGGTGCCCGGCGAGCGAGGAGAGCTCGCCCATCATGCCCCCGATCGGGGTCCGGGCTACGGATACGATGACGACTGGATCACTCATGGCTTCTGCTCCTGGTTCAGTTGGGAGGGGTTTCCTGAGGCCCGCGCCGGGCGGTGCCGGAAACGTAATCCATCAGGATACGGGAAAATATCGTCGAGAATACCGCGCTGGATTCGCTGCTGCTTGTCGCGCCAGTAGGCCGCCTCGAGCAGTTCCGCATGGTGGTGCATGAAAGTTGCACGGATCGTCGGATCACCCAGCAGGAAGGTGGCGAATTCCTCGGGGAAGACGTCGTGCCGCCCGACCGGGTACCACGGTTCGGGGGCCATCTCTTCCTCGGGGGTGCGCGGCTCGGGGATCTCGCGGAAGACGCAATCAGTAATGTAGGCGATCTCATCGTAGTCGTAGAACACGACGCGCCCCTGGCGGGTCATGCCGAAGTTCTTGTAGAGCATGTCGCCGGGGAAGATGTTGGCCGCGACCATGTCCTTGATCGCGCGCCCGTACTCGACGATGGCGTGCTCGCGCTCCGCCGGATCGGCCTTTTCAAGGTAAAGATTGAGCGGGATCATGCGCCGCTCGATATAGAGGTGCGAGATCACGACCGTGTCGCCGTCCTCCTCGAGCAGCGAGGGTGCACTCTGGCGCAAGTCGGCGAGCAGCGCCGGGTCGAACCGGTCCTTGGGAAACTGCACCCCGGTGTACTCCCAGGTATCGGACATCCGCCCGACCCGGTCGTGAAGCTTGATGCGCTGGTACTGGCTCTTGATGAATTCGCGGCTGACGTCCTTGCCGCGCCGGTCCTTGATAAACTTGAAGACATAGGGGAAGGTCGGCAGCGTGAACACGCCCATCACCAGTCCGGGGATTCCGGGGGCGATCTGGTACTGGTCGCTGGAGTGGCGCAGGTGATCGAGCAGGTCGCGATAGAACAGCGTCTTGCCCTGCTTCTGCAGCCCCAGCATGGTGTAGAACTCGGCGTCGGGCTTCGCGGGCAGCAGCGAGCGCAGGAAGCGCACGTAGGCCGATGGCACCTCCATGTCGACCATGAAGTAGGCACGCGAGAAATTGAAGATCGCCTCGACGCGTTCGGCCCCGATAAGAACCGTGTCGAGGTAGAGCCGGCCATTGGAGTCGCGCAGGATCGGGATCGCGAACGGCAGCAGCTCGCCGTCGTTGACGAAGCGTCCGATCAGGTAGGCGCCCTTGTTGCGGAAGAACAGGGCCCGCAGCACGTGGATCTGGCAGTCGCTCGCTGGCGTGAAGTCGGTCGGCATCGCCTCGCGCGCGGCGCTGCCGACGAAACCGATGTCGCGCTCGACGTCGACGAAGGCGCAAGCGAGCCCGAGGTCGATCACGATCGCGCGCAAGGTTTCGCGCCAGCCCTGTGCCAGCGGGTAGTAGGAGCGGTACGACGGCGGTTCGGAATCGAGGTAGTCGGTGGCGACCGCCGGGCGCACGAAGATGAAATCGTTGTGGAAGTAGCTGCGGTGCAGGATGCGGCAACACACCGAGTTGAAGAAGGTCTCGGCGAGTTCGGGCTGGTTGTGGCGCTCGAGCGCTCGCACGTAGTGGCGCTTGATCTCCTGCCAGACCGCGTCACCGAGCTCGCCGGCGCGGAATTCGCTCACCAGGCGCTGGAGGGTCTCGGCGACCCGCTGGTCGTAGAAGTCGATGCGCTCGCGGGCGAGGCTCCGGATGCCATGGAAGTCGCCCGCTTCGAAGCGCGACTTGGCTAGTTGCGCGTGGTAGCGAAACCGCCCGTAGTGGCGTTCGAAGCCGGCCAGTATTGCCGCTGCAATCGCTGGCGCGATGGCGACTGTCTCCGGACTCACCTTAGCTGGTCTGGGCGAACAGTTCGCGGCCGATCAGCATCCGCCGGATTTCGGAGGTACCGGCCCCGATCTCGTAGAGCTTGGCGTCGCGCCACAGCCGGCCCGTCGGGTACTCGTTGATGTAGCCGTTGCCGCCGAGGCACTGAATCGCCTCGCCGGCCATCCAGGTGGCGCGTTCGGCAGAGTAGAGGATCGCGGCTGCGGCGTCCTTCCTGAGCGTGCGCACGTCGATCTTGCCGGCGCGCGAGCGGTCGCACTGGCGGCCCAGTTCATAGATGTAGGCGCGGCTCGCCATCATGGTCGCGTACATGTCGGCCAGCTTGCCCTGCATCAGCTGGAATTCCCCGATCGGCTGGCCGAACTGCTTGCGTTCGTGGATGTAGGGCACCACCACGTCCATGCACGCCGCCATTATTCCCAGCGGCCCGCCGGAGAGCACCGCGCGCTCGTAGTCGAGCCCGCTCATGAGCACGTTGGCGCCGCGGCCCAGCCCGCCGAGCACGTTCTCGGCCGGCACTTCGCAGTCCTGGAACACCAGCTCGCAGGTGTGGCTGCCGCGCATCCCCATCTTGTCGAGCTTCTGGGCGGTCGAGAAGCCCTTGAAGCCCTTCTCGACCAGGAACGCGGTGACGCCGCGCGCCCCGGCCTCGATGTCGTTCTTGGCGTAGACCACCAGCACGTCGGCGTCGGGACCGTTGGTGATCCACATCTTGTTGCCGTTGAGAATCCAGCGGTCGCCCTTGAACTCGGCACGCAGCTTCATCGAGAGCACGTCGCTGCCGGCGTTGGGTTCGGACATCGCCAGCGCCCCGACGTGCTCGCCCGAGACCAGCCTGGGCAGGTACCTGGCGTGCTGCTCGGGAGAGCCGTTGCGATAGATCTGGTTGACGCACAGGTTGGAGTGCGCGCCGTACGACAGCCCCACCGAGGCCGAGCCGCGCGAGATCTCCTCCATCGCCACGATGTGGGCGAGATAGCCGAGATTGGTGCCGCCCAGTTCCTCGGGAACGGTCATCCCGAGCAGGCCCATGTCGCCGAACTTGCGCCACAGGTCCATCGGAAACTGGTCGCTGCGGTCGATTTCCCCGGCTCGCGGGGTGATCTCGGCGGCGGTGAACTGTTGCACGGCCTCGCGCAGCAGCGCGATGTCTTCGCCGAGATCGAAAACCAGCCCTGGCAGATTGATCATGGAGTGTTTCTTCCCGAAGAGGTTCAGTTGCGGATGTTGCCGCGGTTGCGGATGGACATCATGGTTGCCGTCATGGTCGCGATCAGTTTCTCGCCCTCGGGGCCGACCGCAAAGGCCTCGCCCTCGGAGAACACGATGGTGCGCCCGGACTTGCGCACCCTGCCGAGCAGCCGGAACCAGTCGCCGGCGCCGGGCGAGAGCAGGTTGACCTTGAATTCGACCGTCATCACGCCGGCGTCGAGCGCCATGGTGGTGAGCGCCGCGTAGCCGCAGGCCGAGTCGAGCGCCGTCGCGAGGATCCCGGCGTGCAGGAAGCCGTGCTGCTGCGTGATCGCGGGCGCAAAGGGCAGATGGATCTCGACGCTGCCCTTTGCGACCTTCTCCAGCCGGGCACCGATCAGCGTCATCGCTGGCTGGCTCGCGAAACTGGTGCTTATTCGTGCGGCAATGGGGTCCTGGTCCATCTGGTCGTGCCTCCGGTAGCGGTCTGCGCTTACGTGACGTTTACGTAAACGTCAATTTTGCCCGATCTTGGCCAGCAGGTTCTGGGCCCGCGCCTTGTGTTCAGCGATTTCAGCCAGCGTCAGCTGCAAATCGGCCAGTTGGCGCTCGAGCGCGCTACGGTGATGCTCGAGCACCTCGAGGAAACGCCCCAGTTGCGGAGCGGTGTCGGCGGGCGATTCGTACATGTCGATCAGCGAGCGGACCTCGGCCAGCGACAGCCCGAGGCGCTTGCCCCTCAGGGTCAGCTTCAGGCGGGTGCGGTCGCGGACAGTGTAGACCCGCTGCTTGCCACCCGCTCCGGTGCGCTGGGGAGCAATCAAACCCTGATCCTCGTAGAATCGCATAGTCCGGGGCGTGACGTTGAACTCGCGCGCCAGTTCTGAGATGGAGAAGGTAGCCATGGGCGAATCTTCGTCCAGACTTTACGTTTACGTCAACTGCAGATCTTGATCCGCCCCATCAGGACAGCAGCGCTGGCCGCGAGAATCCCTCTATGGTTACCAGATGAATCCCAACGAACAGGCTCTCCAGTATCCGCTCGGCCCAACGCTGCCGGCCCCCGCGCAGCCGGTCACGGTCGCCGCGGGAGTGCTGTGGGTGCGCATGCCCTTGCCCTTCCAGCTCGACCACGTCCACCTCTACCTGCTGCGTGACCACCACGAGGGCCGCGACGGCTGGACGCTGGTCGACTGCGGGATCGGGTCGCAACCGACCCGCGAGCTCTGGGAACAGATCTTTGCCGACCAGCTCGACGGTCTGCCGATCGTGCGGGTGGTCTGCACCCACATGCATCCCGACCACGTCGGGCTCGCCGAGTGGATTTCGACCCGCTTCGGGGTCAAGGTCTGGATGACGGTGGCGGAATACGCGCTGGCTCGGGTCTATTCGGCGACCTTGCGGGGCGCCGACGGCACCGCCGCCGCCGACCACTTCCGGCGCCATGGGATCACCGACCCGGCGCAGCTCGAGGCGGTGCGCGTGCGCGGCGCACGCCACTTCGCTTCGCTGGTGCCGTCGACACCGACCTCGTTCCGCCGCATCCGCGATGGCGAGCAGATCACCATTGGCGCGCGCAGCTGGCAGGTGATCGTGGGCATCGGACACTCCACCGAGCACGCCTCGCTCTACAGCGCCGAGGGCAGCGACGGACCGCTGCTGCTCTCGGGCGACATGGTGCTGCCGCGCATCTCGACCAACGTCTCGGTCTTCGAGGTTGAGCCTGAATCGAATCCGGTGAGCTGGTATCTCGACAGCCTGCGCCGCTTCGAGCCCTGCGACCAGGACACGCTGGTGCTGCCCTCGCACGGCCGGCCGTTTCGCGGCCTGCACGAGCGCCTGCGCCAGCTCCACGACCATCACCAGGAGCGCCTCGAGGAAGTTCGCGAAGCGTGTGCGGAGAAGCCGCGCAGCGCCGCCGACATTGTCCCGATCATGTTCAAGCGCGAATTCGACACCCACCAGCTGAGCTTTGCCATGGGCGAGGCGCTCGCGCACCTGCATGCGCTCTGGTACGGAGGCGAGCTGCGCCGTGACACCGGCGCCGACGGCGTGATCCGCTTCACCCCCGGGGTCGACGCGACCTGAGTGCGCACCGGAGCGACCAGCGCGCCCTTCTCAGCCGAAGACGCCGAGTTCGGCCAGGCGTCGGTCGAGCGCTTCGGCCCAGCCGCGATTGGCCGCGGGACTGGCCGGGCTGGGGTGGAGGATCTGGCCGATGCGCGGCGCCGGCGTTGCGCCGCGCACCTGTTCGATGCGCTCCCTGGCGTAAGCCCCGATTCCGATCGCCCATTGCGGCTCGAGTGCTGCCAGCGCCTGGGCAAGGTGGCGGTCACACGCGGCCATCAGCGGCGCCATTTCGGCCGCCGGGAGCTTGTCCGGGGTCAGGTTGCGCCCCGATTCCTCGAGAAACGCCAGGGGACAGTAGTTGAGCACGAAGCACTCGGCGAAGAACGCCTCGGCAGTGCCGAAGCGCGCCGCCGCCCAGCCCCAGAGGCGGCGCCCGCTGACCTCGGAACGCCGGCAGGCAAAGCCCTCGATCGGTCGCTTAGGGTGCATCAGCGCGGGCGCCGTCACCGTGCCCGCGAGGTGCATCCAGTCGCGCACCGCGGCGACTTCGCCAAACGGTACGCCGACCTGCATCATCCCGTAGGGTCCCGGGTTCATGCCGACCAATACCACTCGCTTGCGCCCGCCGCCGAAGCGCTCGAGATAAGCCTCGTGCACCGGCCAGGCGTAGTCGAGCGGGTTGTAGACGTGCGCCACCGGTGCCGAGAACGCAAGCGGCGCGACTGCGGCGCGCAGACCAAGTGCGGCACGAACGAGAGCTGTTGAACTCATTGGCAGCAGTGGTCGACGGGGCCTGGGCCGCCCTCAGTCGAGGTCCTCGCGTGGCACCGAGAGCGCGATCAGGGTTTGGGCGCTCCAGTAGGTGGCGAGAACCCAGAACGCCGCCCCCGCCACCGGCGAATGGAACTTGTCGATCGCCAGGATCAGGTCGGAGATCAGGAACAGCGCGCCGCCCAGCGCGGCGCGGCGCGCCTCGTAGGTCCCGCGCAGGAACGAACGGGCCTGCGCCTGGGCGGTCATCATCGCCAGCACCAGCACGTAGGCAATTACGGGCAGCTGCAGCTCGCTCTCGACGCCGGGCCAGATCACGAACACCGCGACGGTGGCAATCACGGCTACCGCCATGAAGGGCTTGGCATACGCCCCGAGGCGCACGTCGGCGGTAAACGCGGCGAGGTAGCACATGTGGGCGATCAGGAAGGCCAGCAACCCGAACACGAAATATTCGGGGGTGATCAGGAAGACGTCGCCCGCCAGCGAGAACACCAGGCCGGCAACGATGAAGCGCGAGTAGCGGCTGAGCAGCAGTCCGCGCCGCCAGGCCGCCAGGGCGATGGTGGCGGTGGCCAGGGGCTTGAAGATCCAGACCAGCAATGCCCAGTCGTAGAACCCGCCGGCGATCGTCAGTGCCGCGCAACTCGCAACGATGGCGGCCAGTATTCCGGGGTCCTTCAGTTTCACGCGTTCGCGATCCTCGTGCCGGGTATGAATCAGGCCCGGCGTTTGCGCCGCGGCCAGCGGGGACAATCTATCACGCAGCGGCAGCTCGAGGAAGCCTGGCCCCGCGGATCGGATAGGATCATGGCTGACCGAACCGCTGCGGAGAGAAGTCGTGAACCATCCTGAATCCATGAGCATCATTGACCACGGCACCGGTGGCGCGCCGGAAGTCCTCAAACTGGCCACTGCGCCGACCCCCGGGCCGGGCGAAGGTGAGGTGTTGATCCGGGTCGCGTTCGCGGGGGTCAACCGGCCCGACATCCTGCAACGAAGCGGCCGCTATCCGCCCCCGCCCGGGGCTTCGCCGCTGATCGGCCTCGAGGTGTCGGGCGAAATCGTGGCGCTGGGCGCCGGGGTTACGGCCTGGCGCGTGGGCGACCAGGTCTGTGCGCTAACCAACGGCGGCGGCTATGCCCAGTATGCCCTCGCGCCCGCCGGCCAGGTGCTGCCGATCCCGGCTGGACTCTCGCTCGAGCAGGCAGCGGCATTGCCGGAAACCTTCTTCACCGTCTGGAGCAACGTGTTCGAGCGTGGCCGCTTGCGCGCCGGCGAGAGCCTGCTGGTTCACGGCGGTTCGTCGGGAATCGGCGTTACCGCGATCCAGATGGCGCGCGCGCGCGGCGTGACGGTTTATGCCACTGCCGGCAGCGCCGAGAAGGTTCAGGCCTGCGTCGCGCTTGGCGCCAGCGCCGCGATCAATTACCGCAGCGAGGATTTCGTTGCCGAGATCGCCCGGCTCACTGCTGGGCGCGGCGTCGACGTGGTGCTCGACATGGTCGGGGGCGATTACATCGGGCGCAACCTGCGCTGCCTGGCGTTCGACGGCAGGCTGGTCCAGATCGCGTTCCTGCAGGGTTCCAGGGCCGAGGTCGACTGGCTCGCGCTGATGGTGCGCCGGCTCACGTTTACCGGATCGACGCTGCGGCCGCAAAGCGCGGCGCAAAAGGCGGCGATTGCCGACGCGCTGCGGCGCGAGATCTGGCCGCTGGTGGCCAGCGGGGCCATCGCGGCGCAGGTCTTCCGGGTGTTCGAGTTCGCTCAAGCGGCCGCAGCGCACGCGCTGATGGAGTCTTCCCAGCACATCGGCAAGATCCTGCTGCGGGTGGCCGGCGAGTCCTGAGGGTCGGGGTCGGGGGGGCGCGTTCGCGCCCTCAGGACTGCACGAGGTGGCGGCTGCGCCGCACGCTCATCAGCATCCCCACGCCCAGGCCGATCGTGACCATCGCGGTGCCGCCGTAGGACATCAGCGGCAGGGGAACCCCTACCACCGGCAGGATTCCGGAGACCATGCCGACGTTGACGAAAATGTAGGTGAACAGGATCATCGTGATCGCGCCGGCCAGTAGCCGCGCAAATGGATTCGAGCCTTGCCCGGCGATCACCAGCCCGCGGGCGATCAGCAGCACGTAGAGGGTGAGCAGCACGCTGCAGCCGATCAGGCCGAATTCCTCGGCAAAGATGCTGAAGATAAAGTCAGTGGTGCGTTCGGGGACGAAATCGAGGTGCCCCTGGGTGCCCTCGAGCCAGCCCTTGCCCCACAGGCCACCCGAGCCGATCGCGATGCTCGACTGGATCACGTGGAAGCCCTTGCCGAGCGGATCGGAGCTCGGATCGAGCAGCATCAGCACGCGCTGCTGCTGATAATCGTGGAGTTGCGACCACAGCAGCGGTAGGGCACCGATCGCGCCGGCCGCCAGCGCGGCGATCACTTTCCAGCGCAGCCCGGCAAAGAAGATCACGAAGGCGCCGGCCGCCAGCACCAGGATCGCAGTGCCCAGATCGGGCTGGCGAGCGATCAGGGCCACCGGAAGGGCGAGCAGCAGCCCGGCGACCACGAAGTCGAGCCACTGCAACCCCCCCTCCCGGCGCTGGAAGTACCAGGCGAGCATCAAGGGCATCGCGATCTTCATCAGCTCCGAGGGCTGCACCCGCGTAACTCCCAGGTCGAGCCAGCGGCGCGCGCCCTTGGAAACGTCGCCGAAGACCGCCACCGCGATGAGCAGCGCGACCCCGAGCGTGAAGATCGGCACCGCCACCCGGATGAGCACCGACGGCGCGATGTTGGCGCTCACCCACATCACCAGGAAGGCGAGTGCCAGGTTGCGCAGGTGACTCTCGAAGCGACCCGGATAGTCGATCCCCGCCGAGTACATCGTCACCAGGCTCAGCCCGGCGATCAGGACCAGCGTCACCGTCAGCGACGGATCGAACACCATCACGTAGGGGCGAATGCGTTGCCACAGCGGCGGGTTGGAAATCATTGCCCCTCCCTCTCACCGGCCAGCGGGACTTCCCCGGGTTCGAGATCAGTCGGGATGTCGCGCAGCGCCGAATCGTCATCCATGCCCGGCAATCCGCGGGTGTCGAAATCGCGCGGCAGCTTGCCCAGCAGGTAGAAATCGAACGCGGCGCGCGCGATCGGGGCGGCAGCCTGGGCGCCGAAGCCGCCGTTCTCGACGATCAGCGCGATCGCAATCCGCGGCTTATCGGCGGGCGCGAACGCGATGAACAGAGAATGGTCGCGGAAGCGTTCGGCGATGCGGCTGGCGTTGTACTTTTCGTTCTGCTTCATGCCGATCACCTGGGCTGTGCCGGTCTTGCTGGCGACCGCATATTCGACGCCGGCAAAGGCGATCCGGCTGGTGCCCTCGCGGCTGACGTCGATCATGGCGCTCTTGACCAGCTCGAGGTAGCGCGGATTGATCTCGATCTGGTGGCTGGTGGGCGGCGCCATGGCGACTTGCTTACGCGACAGCGGGTCGATGATCGCGCGCACCACATGGGGGCGGATCGCCAGGCCGCCATTGGCCAGCGTGGCGGTGGCGTGGGAGAGTTGCAGGATGGTGAACGCGTTGAAGCCCTGGCCGATTCCGATCGAAGGGCTTTCCCCGGGATACCACTTCTTCTTCAAGCGTTTCATTTTCCAGGCGCTCGAGGGCAGGAGTCCGGTCGTCTCGTTGTCGAGGTCGATGCCGGTTATCTGCCCGAAACCCCAGGGCACCATGAAGTCGTGGATCGCGTCGGGGCCCATCTCGTAGGCGACCCGGTAGTAGTAGGTATCGCTCGAGACGACGATCGACTTGTGGAGGTTGACCGTGCCGTTGCCCTCCGGCCTCGAGTCGCGGAAACGGTGCTTGCCCACCATGAAGTAGCCCGGATCCTGGATCGTGAACTCGGGTGTGCGGGTCCCAGAGGTGAGCGCCGCGAGCGCCATGAACGGCTTGTAGGTCGAGCCGGGCGGATAGGTGCCGCGTAGTGGCCGGTTCATCAGCGGCTTGTCGGGGTCATCGTTGAGCGCGTTCCAGCTGGCGTAGTCGATGCCATCGACAAATGAGTTGGGATCGAAGGTCGGCCGGGACACGAAGGCCAGCACCTCTCCAGTCGCGGGTTCGATCGCCACCAGCGCACCCTTGCGATCGCCGTAGAGATCCTCGAGCAGCTTCTGGAGATGGATGTCGATCGACAGCACGAGATTGTCGCCGGGCTTGGGCGGGGTGCGCGAGAGCGTGCGCACCACCCTCCCGCCCGCCGAGACCTCGACCCGCGCTACGCCCGGGATGCCGCGGAGTTGGTTCTCGTAGCTCAGTTCGACGCCGGTTTTGCCGATGTGGGTGGCGCCGGCGTAGTTGGAGGCGTCGTCGGCCTGCTCGATGCGCTCCAGGTCCTTGGCCGAGACCCGACCGATGTGGCCGAGCAGGTGGGCAGCGCTGCCGCCCATGGGGTAGCTGCGGAATTGCCTGGCCCGGATCTCGACCCCGGGCAGGCGGTAGCGCGCGACCGCGATCTTGGCCGCCTCTTCGTCGGAGAGCCGGACCTTGAGCGGGATCGTTTCGAGCTTGCGCGAGTCCTCCCGCAAGCGCTGGAAGCGGCGCCGGTCGCGCGGATCAATAGTGATGATCGACGCGAGTTCTTCGATCGTGGCATTGAGATCCGAGATCTGCGCCGGCGCCAGTTCGAGCGTGAAGGCCGAGACGTTCTCGGCCAGCACGTTGCCGTTGCGATCGCTGATCAACCCGCGGGTCGGGGTTTCCGGAACCAGCGAGATGCGGTTGTCCTCGGCCTGGGATCGGAAGTCCTCGTAGCGCCAGACCTGCAAATAGACCAGTCGCGCCACCAGCAGTCCGAACATCAGCAGCACGAACGCCAGTCCGAGTCCGAGCCGGATCCTCATCTGGTGCAGGTCGCTGCCCGTGTCGCGCACCTCTCTCATGGTCGCCGGCGCTCAGAGCGGACGGTTTTCGTCATGTTCGACGGCCACCCGCTGCGGCGCCAGCAGCAGCCACTCGGCGATCGGCCAGAGCAGCGTCCCGGTGATACTGGGCAGGAAGTAGAGCCAGCCCGGGAAGCCGCCGCCGAGCATCATGCGCAGCACCAGGGAGACGAGCTGCCCGGCCAGCAGCAGCGGCAGCACGTGAGCCATCTGGGCCGGCATGCCGAACCAGGGAATGCGGCGGTGCAGGCTGATGGCGCCGTACGACAGCAAGCTGTAGACGAGCGCGTGCTGACCCAGTAGCGCGGCGTCGTGGACGTCCATCAGCAGGCCGAAGAGGAACGCGATGCCGATTCCGACCATGCGGGGCTGGCGGATATTCCAGAACACCAGCGTCAGCGCGAGGAAGTCCGGCGTGAGCGTCATCTTCCCCCACGGCAGGACGTTCGCGATGAACGCCACCACGATGGTGAAAGTGATGAATGCCCGGTTGGCGGGTGCCAGAAGGTATTCGCCGCGCATCGCCATGGCCTATTTCGCCAACCGCGCCCGGGAGCGCGGTATCGCCGGGGGATTTTTCGTGGCAGTGTTCGCCGGGACATTGGCCCGCTCGGTGAGCAGCACCAGCAGCAGGTGGCTGCTGTGGACCCCTGCCAGCGGGGTCATGGTCGCACTGGCGAAGGAGCCCCCCCCTTCGCGCTGGAAAGATTCCACCCGTCCCACCGGCAAGCCCGGCGGAAACACCCCGTCGAGCCCCGAGGTGACCACCAGGTCGCCGGCCACGACGTCGGAATTGGTTGGCAGGTAGCGCAGCTCGAGGTGGCCGGGATCGGGGCCGCCGAAGCTGATCGCACGCTGGCCGCTGCGCGCGAGCTCGACCGGCAGCGTCGTGCTGCGGTCGCTGATCAGCGTGACCTCGCTCGAGAGCGGCAACACCAGGGTCACCTGTCCGATCACGCCGGTGGCGTCGATCACCGGCTGGCCGAGCGCGATGCCGTGCTGCAGCCCGCGGTCGAGCACGACCCGATGGGTGAACGGGTCGCGGGTTTCGTAGAGTACCTCGCCGACGACCGACCGGATCGCCAGCCGCTCGCGCATCTCGAGGGTGCGCCGCAATTGATTGTTCTCGGCCGCGAGTTGCTCGACCTGCAGCAGGGTGCGGGCATTGGCGGCCTCGATTCGGGCGAGCTCGGCGCGTTCGTCACGCAGCCGGGAAATCCCGCCGAAGTAGTCGCCGAGGATGCGCGTGGTGTCGCGCGGCACCAGCACGGTGCGTTGCAACGGATAGAGTGCCGCGCCGATTCCCTGGCGGATGGTGGTGAGCATGCTGGTGCGGGCGTCGATGACCAGCAGAGCTATCGCCAACAGGGCAAAGAAGGCGAGCCGCGCGTTGGCGGAGAGACCCTGCTTGAAGAACGGCGGCGGGCTGTATTCCATCGTTCAGACGGGGCCGCGGGCCGGCACCAGCCGGGCCACGCGCGTCATTCGTGGGTGAAGATTGCGCCCAGCTTTTCCATGCGCTCGAGGGCGATCCCGCAGCCGCGGACCACGCAGGTGAGGGGGTCTTCGGCGATGAAGACCGGCAACCCGGTTTCTTCCATCATCAGGCGGTCGATGTCGCGCAACAGCGCCCCGCCGCCGGTCAGCATGATGCCGCGTTCGGTGATGTCGGCGCCCAGCTCCGGGGGGGTCTGCTCGAGGGCGATCTTGACCGCCGAAACGATCTGGTTGAGCGGGTCGGTGAGCGCTTCAAGAATTTCGTTGCTCGAGATGGTGAAGCCGCGCGGAATCCCTTCCGAGAGGTTGCGCCCTTTTACTTCCATCTCGCGGATTTCGGCACCGGGGAAGGCCGAACCGATCTTCTTCTTGACTGCCTCGGCGGTCTGTTCGCCGATCAGCATGCCGTAATTGCGCCGGACGTAGTTGACGATGGCCTCGTCGAACTTGTCGCCGCCGACCCGGATCGAGCCCTTGTAGACCATGCCGCCCAGTGAGATCACGCCGACCTCGGTGGTGCCGCCGCCGACGTCGACGACCATCGAGCCCGAAGCTTCCGAGACCGGCAGCCCGGCGCCGATCGCCGCCGCCATCGGCTCCTCGATCAGGAACACCTGGGAAGCGCCGGCGCCAATGGCCGACTCCCGGATCGCGCGCCGTTCGACCTGGGTCGAGCCGCAGGGAACGCAGATGATGATCCGGGGGCTGGGCGAAAGCAGCCGCGATTCGTGGACCATCCTGATGAACTGCTTGAGCATCTGCTCGGTGACCGTGAAGTCGGCGATCACGCCGTCCTTCATCGGGCGAATCGCCTCGATGTTGCCCGGCACCTTGCCGAGCATCTGCTTGGCTTCGGTGCCCACCGCCGAAATCGTCTTCTTGCCGTTGGGCCCGCCTTCCTGGCGGATGGCCACGACCGAGGGCTCGTCGAGCACGATGCCCTTGTTACGGACGTAAATCAGGGTGTTGGCGGTACCGAGATCGATCGCCAGGTCATTGGAGAAGTACTTGCGCAGAAAACCGAACATGCGAGTTCCGTTGAAAAAGGCCAAAAAGCCTCGTAAATCAGCGGGTAATGATACCTTATAATCCCGCATCCACCTGACCAGACCAGGGCTGTCGGCGCGATCCCGAGGGGCTCGCGTGGCGACCCCAGAAACGCTCATGTCCCTGACTCTACCCGAGGTCGAGCGCATCGCGCACCTCGCCCGGATCCAACTCGACCCCGCCGAGGCGCAGCATATGCATGCGCAGATCAATGACATCTTTGGCTTGATCGAGCAGCTTCAGTCGGTTGACACCACCGGGGTGGCACCGATGACCAATCCCCAGGAAATGGCACTACGCCTGCGCCGTGACGAGCCAACCGAGCCGGACCGGCGCGCCGAGTGCCAGGCGGTGGCGCCGGCACACGAGCGCGGCCTCTACCTCGTACCGAAAGTGATCGAATGAGCCTGCACCAACTTGACCTGGCCGAAATGCGCGCCGGGCTCGACGATGGCAGCTTCAGCGCCGAGGAACTGGCCCGCCATTTCCTCGACCGGATCGCGGCCGACCGGCTCAACGCCTTCGTCGATGTGCGCCCGGAACTTACCCTCGAGCAGGCCCGGGCGGCCGACGCCCGGCTGGCGGCCAAAGACCGCGCCCCCCTGTTGGGCATTCCGCTGGCGCACAAGGACATCTTTGTCACGCGCGGCTGGCGCTCGAGTGCCGGCTCGCGGATGCTGGCCGATTACGTCAGCCCGTTCGACGCAACCGTGGTCGCGCGGCTGGGAGCGGCCGGGGCGGTGTGCCTGGGAAAGACCAACTGTGATGAGTTCGCGATGGGTTCTTCGACCGAGAATTCCTGGTTCGGGCCGGTGCGCAATCCCTGGGACGAGGAGGCGATCCCCGGCGGTTCGTCAGGCGGGTCGGCCGCGGCGGTGGCCGCCGGGCTGGCGCCGATCGCGACCGGCACCGATACCGGCGGCTCGGTTCGCCAGCCGGCCGCGATGTGCGGCATCACCGGGATCAAGCCGACCTACGGGCGGGTCTCGCGCTACGGAATGATCGCCTTCGCCTCGAGCCTCGACCAGGGGGGCGCGTTCGGCCGCTCGGCCCACGACTGCGCCCAACTGCTCGGAGCGATGGCGGGGTTCGATGAGCGCGACTCGACCAGCCTGCAACGTCCGCCGGAAGACTTCGCGGCCGCGCTCGACGCACCGGCGGCAGGTTCGCGCCCGTTGCAGGGGCTGCGCATCGGCATTCCCGGAGAGTTCTTTGGCGCCGGCCTGGCGGTCGACGTCCGTGCTCCGATCGAGGCCGCGCTGCGCGCGCTCGAGGTGCTGGGCGCAGAGTGCGTCCCGGTTGCCCTGCCCAAGACCGAACTGGCGATCCCGGCCTATTACGTGATCGCACCGGCGGAAGCCTCGAGCAACCTATCGCGCTTCGACGGCGTGCGCTACGGGCACCGGGCGGCCGAATATGGCGACCTCACCGACATGTACCAGCGCACCCGGGCGGAAGGCTTTGGCGCCGAGGTGAAGCGCCGGATCCTGATCGGCACCTATGTGCTCTCGCATGGCTACTACGATGCCTATTACCTGCAGGCCCAGAAGCTGCGCCGGCTGATCGCCGAGGACTTCCGCGCTGCGTTCGACCAGGTCGACGTCATTGCCGGGCCGGTCTCACCGACCGTGGCCTGGAACATTGGCGAGCGCACCGATGACCCGGTGCAGAACTACCTGGCCGACATCTTTACGTTGCCGGCCTCGCTCGCCGGCCTGCCCGGGCTTTCACTGCCGGTCGGTTTCGGCGCACTTGGCCGGCCGGTCGGAATGCAGCTGATCGGCACCTATTTCGGGGAAGCGCGCTTGCTCGAGGTCGCCCACCGGTTCCAGCAAGGCAGTGACTGGCATCTGCGGCGCCCGGGGGAGCGGCTATGAGGCTGCGCAGCCGCGCCGGGCTCTGGTTCATGACCGCACTCCTCGCCGGGTGCGTGTACCTTCCGCCGCCGCGCCCAACGCCCGCCTCTCCCCCTCCGCAGCCCGCCCCTTTGCAGTCTCCCCTGGCGCCGCCCCGGCCGGCGCCGCCGCCAACGGCAACTCCGGCGCCGCTACCCGCGCCGTCGCGTCCGGGGCGGATTGCCGAGCGCGCGATCACTCTGCAGGGAGCTTGTGCACAAACCGAGGTCGATGGCTACCGCGAGCGCGCGACCCTGAAGGTGCGCGACAACCACGTCGAGGCCCTGTCCTGGGAGTTGCACGTTGGCCGGCGCGGTTCCTGTTCGTTTGAGCAGGTTGATTTCGCGCAGACCCGCAGCCGCCCTCACATCGAGCTGCAGGCCCGCGACGGCAGCGGTTGCAGGCTAATGGTCTGGCGTGATGAGCGGCGCATCACGCTGGCGCATGCAGGCTGCGCGGCGCGTTGCAACCCGGGAATCTACGACCGTGCCTGGCCGGTGATGTTCGATCCGACGACGGGCGGCTGCGCGCGGCTCTAGCCGTGGCGCGGCGCTTTTTCAGAGAGGTTGTAAAGATGCAGTGGGAAGTCGTGATCGGTCTGGAAACGCACGCGCAGCTGGCGACCCGATCGAAGATATTTTCGGGCGCCTCGACCCGGTTCGGCGCGGAGCCCAACACCCAGGCCTGCCCGGTCGACCTGGCCCTGCCGGGCACGTTGCCGGTGATGAATCGCGCCGCCGCCGAGTGCGCGATCCGCTTCGGCCTGGCGGTGGGCGCGCACATCGCCCCGCGCTCGGTGTTCGCGCGCAAGAACTACTTCTATCCCGACCTGCCCAAGGGCTACCAGATCAGCCAGTACGAGCTGCCGGTGGTGGTTGGCGGCACGGTCGAGATCTCCTGGGAGGAGGGCGGCGGCACCCACAGCAAGACCGTACAGCTGACCCGGGCGCATCTCGAGGAGGACGCCGGCAAGTCGCTGCACGAGGATTTCCACGGCATGACCGGGATCGACCTCAACCGCGCCGGCACCCCGTTGCTCGAGATCGTCACCGAGCCCGACATGCGCTCGGCGAGCGAGGCCGTAGCCTACGCGCGCGCGCTGCACGCGCTGGTGGTCTGGCTCGGAATCTGCGACGGCAACATGCAGGAGGGGTCGTTTCGCTGCGACGCCAATGTCTCGGTGCGCCCGCGCGGCCAGGAGAAGCTTGGTACCCGCAGCGAGATCAAGAACCTCAATTCGTTCCGCTTCCTGGAGCGGGCAATCGAATTCGAGGTGCGCCGCCAGATCGAACTGATCGAGGATGGCGGCACGGTGGTGCAGGAGACCAGGCTCTACGACCCCGACCGCGACGAGACCCGCTCGATGCGCAGCAAGGAAGACGCGCACGACTATCGCTATTTCCCCGACCCCGACCTGCCGCCGCTCTTGATCGGCCAGGAGTGGATCGATGAGGTGGCGGCCACGCTGCCCGAGCTGCCGGGAGCAATGCGCGAGCGCCTGACGCTCGTTCACGGCCTGGGCGACTACGATGCCCGGCTGCTGACCGGGTCGCGCGACATCGCGCAGTATTTCGACGCGGTGCTGGCGGCCTCGGGTGCCGGGGCGGCCAAGCTCGCGGCCAACTGGGTTGCGGGCGACCTGGCGGCGGCGGTTAACCGCGACGGCATCAGCTTCGCCACCAGTCCGGTGCGACCCGAACAGCTCGCGGCGCTGGTCGGCAGGATCGCCGACGGCACGATCTCGGGCAAGATCGGCCGGGAAATATTCGCCACCATCTACGCCGCCGCCGACGCAGCGGCCGACGCCGGCATTGTCGACCGGATCATCGACCAAAAGGGCCTGCGCCAGATCAGCGACAGCTCGGAACTCGAGCGCATCGTCGACGAGGTGCTCGCCGCCAACCAACGCTCGGTCGACCAATTCCGCGCCGGCAAGGACAAGGCTTTCAACGCGCTCGTCGGGCAGGCGATGAAGGCCACCCGCGGCAAGGCCAATCCGCAGCAGGTGAGCGATCTGCTGCGCCGCAAGCTTGGTGGTTGAGCCTGTTGGGCCAGGCGCCGCGCTGGTGGCGTGACACGCGGCATCAGCCGTTGGCGGCTGCCCCGTAGCGGGTCCGGTAGGCCGCGACTTCGTCGCGCCAGGCGCCCAGTCCCGACGAGCCGCCCTGCTCGGACTCAAGGAACGCGAGCACGTCGTCGAGGCTGGCAATCGCAAACACCGGGATGCCGTAGAGTGCTTCCACTTCCTGTACTGCCGATCGGTCGGTCGGGGCCTCGGCGGTTCCGCCGCGCTCCTGGCGATCGAGGGCGATCAGCACCGCTGCCGGTTCGGCTCCGGCGGCCCGGATCAGTTCGACCGATTCGCGTACCGAGGTTCCGGCCGAGATGACGTCGTCGACGATCACCACCCGCCCGGACAGGGGGGCGCCGATCAGCTTGCCGCCCTCGCCGTGGTCCTTGGCTTCCTTGCGGTTGTAGGCGAAACCGACGTTGCGTGCCCGCTGGGCGAGTGCGACCGCGGTGGCCGAGGCCAGGGTGATGCCCTTGTAGGCCGGGCCGAACAACAGGTCGTAGCGCAACCCGGCCTCCTTCTCGGCTGCCGACAGCGTATCGGCATAGAACCCGGCGATCTTGCCGAGCATCTGGCCGTCGTGGAACAGGCCGGCGTTGAAGAAGTACGGCGACATCCGGCCAGCCTTGGTCCGAAATGAGCCAAAGCGCAGGATCCCCGAATCGACGGCGAAACGGATAAATCGCGCGCGCGCTGTACTCAAGATGGAACCTCGGTTGCGGTTGTTGGTGGTCAAGGCGAGATCATACTTGAGTGCTCCAACTGGTCGGAAGCGACCGCTTGCCGGTCGCGCCGGACCGCCGGTCCGCCCGAATTGCATCCGTGCCGCGGATCGCTAAGATACGGCCGACAGCACATGGTCGCAGCCGTTGCGGACGGTCTGCGCCGGCACCTGACGGGGGCAATGGACAATCTTCCACAGCATTCGGGCGTCGACGCGCAGCTGCTCCAGCTGCGCCGCAGGCTTGCGGCGCAGCGCGCGATCAACGAAGCGACCGAACGCGCGCTCGGCCAGGCCGAAGCCTTGCGAATCGCGGCCGAGGCGCGGCTGGCGAGGAGCGAGGAGCGCAACAGCAAGCTGGGCGGGATGGCCTCGGACTGGACGTGGGAAACCGATGTCGAGCATCGCCTGGTGTTCGTTTCCGAGTACGACCGCGAGCTTCCCGAGACCCCGCCCGTGATCGGGCAGGCGCGCTGGGACCAGCCCGATGTTCAAGGCCTGCCCAACGACTGGGAAGCGCATCGTCGGGTGCTCGACGCCCATCTGCTGTTTCGGGATTTCCAGTGTTGCGGCCGGGACACCACCGGCAAGCTTTGCTGGAGCTCGCTCAACGGCGATCCGGTCTTTGACGATTGCGGCAAATTCAGCGGATATATCGGCATCGGCATCGACATCACGGCCCGCCGCGGTGCCGAGGAGCGGGCGGCGCGGCTGACCCGCATGTACGCTGTGCTGAGCGCCGTCAACGAAGCGGTAGCTCGTGCCGCCGATGAGCTCGAACTGTTCGAGGCCACCTGCGCGGCTCTCTACGACAAGGGCAAGTTCGAGGTCGTCGCAATCCATCAACTCGACCAAACCCGGCTCGAGCTCGTGCCGACGGCCGCCCGTGGGCTCGACCTCGAACGCCTCAATACCCACGCCATTGGCGCCGACGGCGAGCTCCCTGACGACCGGAGCATCCTGGTTCGGGCTTTCGTGCAGGGGCGCAAGTGTTACACACCCGACTATCTGGCTGATCCGCGACTACGGGCGCACTGGGACCGGGCGCGCGGGCAGGGCATCGCGTCGATGCTGTCGGTGCCGTTGCATCGTCACGGCGAGACTTGTGCAGTGTTGTCGATCGCCTCGGGGCAGACCCATAGATTCGACGAGGTACTCATCGAACTGGCCGACCGGGTCGCGGACGGAATTTCACTGGCGCTGGACAGTATCTCGGCGAACCGGGAGCGCCTGATTGCGCAGGAACAACTCGCCATCAGCGAGGAGCGCTTCCGCCGCCTCACGGGTCTGTCTTCAGATTGGCACTGGGAGTCTGACGCGCAGGGCCGGATCAGCATGCTCTCGGAAAGCTACCGCCAAAACATCGACATCGATCCCCGGACACGCATTGGGCTCGAAGCCTGGACCTCCGAGCCCGCGGCCTATGAGCCCGGAACCTATCCCGGCTTCGCACAGGCGCTCGCCGAGCGGCGCCGTTTCCTCAACGTCGAGTTCCATCGCAACGATTTTGCCGACGGCGTGCCGCGCTGGCGCGCGCTCTCCGGCGAGCCGGTCTTTGACGCCGCGGGATCGTTCATCGGTTACCGGGGTACCGGACGTGACGTAACCGACAAGCATCAGGTCGAGGAGCAGTTGCGGGCCAGCGAGGAAAGATTCCGGCGCCTCAACGAGCTCTCTTCCGACTGGATCTGGGAGCGTGATGAGAACCTGCGTATCACTTACCTCTCGGATTCGTACTATGTGCTGACCGGGGCGACGCCCGAGCAGATGCTGGGCACAACCCTTGAGAGCTTTGCGCACGATGAAATTGAGGCGCTTGAGACGGCATTGCAGGCACGTCGGCCGTTCCGCGACCTGGAGTTCGCGCGGGTCGATCCTGATGGCGAGCTGCGCTGGCGAAGCCTCGCGGGCGAGTTGATCATCGACGAGAATGGCGCTTTCAGGGGTTACCGCGGAACCGGCAAGGACATTACCGAGCGCAAGCGACACGAAGCCGAATTGCTGCGGCGGGCGACCACC
>JAHYJF010000358.1 GCA_019428955.1 Burkholderiaceae bacterium | reverse complement strand
TGGGCGGAATCTACGGCGGGATCTTCACCCCGACCGAGGCCGCCGCGGTTGCCGCCGTGTACGCGTTCGTGATCGCCGTATTCGTCTACCGCGATGTCAAGTTCAAGGCGACGCCGCGTGTGCTGGTCGACGCGGCCAAGGTCACGGTGATGCTGATGTTCATCGTGGCCAACGCGCTCCTCTTTGCGCACGTGCTCACCACCGAACGCATCCCGCAGATGATCACCGAACAGATCGTCGCGATGGGGATGGCGCCGTGGCAGTTCCTGATTGTGGTCAACATTTTGCTGCTGATCGCGGGCAACTTCATGGAACCGACCGGGATCATCCTGATCCTGGCGCCGATCCTGTTCCCGATCGCCACGGAGTTGGGCATCGATCCGGTTCATCTGGGCATCATCATGGTGGTCAACCTCGAGATCGGGATGGTGACTCCTCCGGTCGGATTGAACCTCTTCGTGACTTCGGGAATTACGGGCATGCCGCTGACCAAGGTCGTGCGCGCTGCGCTTCCCTGGTTGACGGTGCTGCTCGTCTTCCTCGTGATGGCCACCTACATTCCGTGGATTTCGCTGTTCCTGCCCAATCTGCTGTTCTGATTTGTCCAAGCCCGGCCGGGGTAAGCCCCGGCCGGTCGAGCGCTACTAGCGCGCTGCCTGGCGTGCCGCGGCCAGCCAGCCGTCGTAGGTTTCCTGGTGACCCTTGATCCAGCCGGTGACGTGGCGCTGAATATCAGCCGGCTTGTTCTCGCCGTTGCGCATCGCCATGTTCTCGGCGCTGATGTCATTGCTCGGCAGCTTCATGATCGCGAAGAGTTTCGCTGCTGCCGGGTTGGCGTCGGTCCAGGCGCGGTTCGCGACGATCTGTTGGTTGTTGGCCTCGAAGCCGTAATTGGAACCGTCAGGGAGCTTGGTGTCGGCGTTCTTGCGCGTCCCGGGCAGCGATGAAAACGGCACCTGCAGCCAGATCACATCCTTGCCGGGAACCATCACGCCACTGACCCAGTAGGGCGTCCAGGTGTAGTAAAAGATGGGCTTGCCCTGCTTGTAGCGCGTGATCGTGTCGGCGATGATCGCGGCGTAAGAACCCTGGTTGTGCTTGATCATCTTGCGCAGGCCGAAGGCGTCAAGCTGATGCTCGATGACTTTTTCGCAACCCCAACCCGGGTTGCAGCCGGCGAGGTCGGCCTTGCCGTCACCATTGGCATCAAAGAGCTTGGCAATGGCGGGATCCTTGAACTGGGCGATGTTCTTGATGCCGTACTTGTCGGCCGTGGCCTTGTCGATCAGGTAACCCTGCAACGCGCCCTGGGAGTAGACCCCTTCGCGGTACAGCTTCGCATCACCGCCGGACTTGAGGTAGAAATCCTCGTGAAGCGGGTTCCAGTGATCGGCCATGAAGGTGGCGTCGCCGTTGCCCAGCGCGACGTGCCCCGAGGCATACTCGATCTCCTTGATCGGCTGGACATCGAAGCCCAGGTCCGTCAGAGCCTGCATCACCAGCAAGGTCTGGAATGTTTCTTCGGCAATGGAACTCTTGATGGGCTGCACCTTCACGCCTTTGCCCGGCTGATCGGCCGCAAGGCCCAGCCCCGGCGCGGCAAGCGCGAGAGCGACCGCGGTTGTGCCAAGAATTAGTTGCAGGGAACTTCTCTTCTTCATGTCGTATTCCTTAGTAGTAGTGGTGGGGGAGTGGGAGTCAGCGTGGTTAGTTGTCAACTCCCGGTGGTTTGCCCGGATCGCGCCTGCGCCAAAGCGCGAGCATCAGTCCGAGCGGGCCGGATTCGTACCAGCGGCCGGCCTTGCGCTCTGGTCGTGCCATCGCCTGCGTGATGCGGTCGAGCAGGATGGCGAGAATGACGATACCGAACCCGCCGACCGTGGCGAGCCCCATGTCCAGCCGGCCGATGCCGCGCAATACCATCTGGCCGAGTCCGCCGACCGCGATCATCGAAGCGATGACCACCATCGAGAGCGCCAGCATCAGGGTCTGGTTGATGCCCGCCATGATGGTCGGCATCGCCAGCGGCAGCTGTACCTTGGTGAGCAATTGCCAGGGCGAGGCACCAAACGCCCGCGATGCCTCGATCAGATCCTCGCGCACCCCCCTGATTCCAAGGTTGGTGAGCCTGATCAGGGGGGGCAGGGCAAAGACGATGGTCACCACCACCCCGGGCACGTTGCCGATCCCGAAGAGCATCACCACCGGCACCAGGTAGACGAATGCGGGGGTGGTCTGCATCGCGTCGAGCAGCGGGCGCATCAGCGATTCCATTCGTTGGCTGCGTGCCATCATGATCCCCGTGGGCAGCCCGACCAGCAGGCAGAACACCACCGCGGTGAGCACCAGCGACAGCGTCACCATGGCCTGCTCCCAGGCGCCGATGAGGCCAATTGCCAGCAGTGACAACAAGGTGCCGACCGCCAACCGGCGCCCGCTCGCCTGCCAGGCGATCAGGGCGATGAGCGCGATCATCATGATTGGAGGTACCGCCGAGAGTCCGTGCTCGATGCCGGTCAGCGTTGCGTCGATCGGCGTGCGGATCGCCTGGAAGGCGGGCCGGAAGTGCACCACGGCCCAATCGAGCCCTTTGTCGACCCAGTCGTCGAGCGGAATCACCGCCTTGCCGAATGGATGCAGCCAGTCAAAGCCCGGCAGCGGGGCGTCACCCTGGTTGGCGGCGGGTGCGAGCCATTGTTGAGCGGCGGCGCCCGCATCGGACGCACCGGTCGGCGGCGTTGAGTAGGCGTTGCTTGGTCCGCTCACCGTGAGGCCTCCGTGGTTCGTTGGTGCAGGAATTCGAGCATGGTGTTGCGCGTGATCGAGCCGCGGTAGCGTCCCCGTTCGTCGACGACCGGGAGGCCATAGGGATGGCGCGTGAGCGCTTCATAGAGCTCGGAGATCGGCTGATCGTGGGCAATCACCAGGACGTCGGGCAGGAAGGCATCGCGCAGCTTGGGGTCCTCGCTGGCACGGGCCGCGGCCTTGAGCGAATCCACCGACACTACCCCCATGAGGTGCTGTTCCGCGTTGACCACATAG
>JAHYJF010000357.1 GCA_019428955.1 Burkholderiaceae bacterium | reverse complement strand
CCGCACCCCGCGCCACATTATTGATTTCATGGTCGAGGTCCTTGCCCCGCAGAAAAACGAGACTATCCTCGACCCCGCCTGCGGCACCGCCGGCTTCCTCATCTCCGCCTACAAGCACATCCTGCGCACCAACACTGATGCCAAAGGCCACAGCACGCTCACCCCGGACGAAAAAGGCCGCCTTGCCAGAAACTTCAAGGGTTACGACATCTCACCCGACATGGTGCGCCTCAGCCTGGTGAACCTGTACCTGCACGGCTTCACCGACCCGCACATTTTTGAATACGACACGCTCACGTCAGAAGAACGCTGGAACGAATTCGCCGACGTCATCCTCGCCAACCCGCCCTTCATGTCGCCCAAAGGCGGCATCAAACCGCACAAGCGCTTTTCCATCCAGGCCAAGCGCAGCGAAGTGCTGTTTGTGGACTACATGGCCGAGCACCTCACGCCCACCGGCCGCGCAGCCATCATCGTGCCAGAGGGCATCATCTTCCAGAGCCAGGGTGCCTACAAAGAGCTGCGGAAAGTGCTCGTCGAAAACGCCCTCGTCGCCGTGGTGTCGCTGCCGGCGGGCTGTTTCAACCCGTACTCCGGCGTGAAGACCAGCATCCTCGTCCTCGACAAATCGCTCGCCAAGGCCGCCGACACCATCGCCTTCTTCAAGGTGGAGAACGACGGCTTCGGCCTCGGCGCCCAGCGCCGCGCCATCGGCAAGAACGACCTGCCGCAGGTGCAGGCAGAACTCGCCGCGTATCTTCAAGCGCTGCGCAGCGGCGAACCCTCTCCCGCTGGGAGAGGGCAGGGTGAGGGCGCCCCGCCCACCTGCGGCCTGATCGTACCGAAGGAAAAAATCGCCGCGAATGGCGACTACAACCTCAGCGGGGAGCGGTATCGGGAAAGCGTCGTCGCAATCTCATCATGGCCGTTCGTTTCAGTTGGAGATGCCTTCCACAAGGGAGACCAAACCGTACTTCCCGAGTCGCTCGACGGCCCGACCACTTATCTCGGCCTTGAAAACATCACGCAGAACACCGGCGAGATTGAGGGGACTGTCGTCACGGAGAAACCCGCTGACATCAAGAGCCTGAAGAACGTCTTCAAGCCGCGGGACATCCTCTATGGAAAGCTCAGGCCAAATCTGAACAAGGTCTGGCTCGCCGACCGAAAAGGAATCTGCTCAACCGACATCTTCGTCATCGAAGCCATCGAAGGCAGGGCTGATCCCGCACTCTACGCCTATCTGTTCCGCAGCGCCCGCTTCAACGACGCGGTCATGGGCCAACTCAAAGGCGCGCAGCTTCCGCGCATCGGCTGGTCATCATTCGCCGAACTCCAAATCCCCCTGCCGCCGCTGGAGGTGCAGAAGGCGATCGTGGCGGAGATCGAGGGCTACCAGAAGGTCATCGACGGCGCCCGCGCCGTCCTCGACCACTACCGCCCCCACATCCCCATCCACCCCGACTGGCCGATGGTACCGCTGGGCGACTTGCTGCGGAAATCAGAGGTTACCGTATCGCCTAATTCACTCTCATCTCCAGTGACCTATGTCGGGCTTGAGAACATTTCGCAAGGCACGGGAGAGATTTGCGGGAATATCGTCAGCGCCACCCCAGCAGACATCAAGAGCCTCAAGAATGTCTTCAAGGTAGGCGACATCCTCTACGGAAGACTTCGCCCTAACCTCAACAAGGTCTGGTTGGCAGATCGTACAGGGATTTGCTCAACCGACATTCTTGTTATCCAGCCACTAGGAGATCATGTCATCACTGGTTTCTACGCGAGCGTGCTACGAAGCGAGTCCTTCAATGCGGCTGTTATGACACACATTAAGGGAGCGCAGTTACCGCGAGTAGGGTGGTCTTCATTTGCCTCGATCCTGATTCCCCTCCCACCCCTCACCACCCAGCAAGCCATCGTCGCCGAGATCGAAGCCGAGCAGGCGCTGGTCGCCGCCAACCGCGAACTGATCGCCCGCTTCGAGCAAAAAATCCAGGCTACCCTCGCCCGCGTCTGGGGCGAAGCCGAGGAAGCAGCAGAGGCGGTGATATTGCAATGAACGTCCTTCAGGAGATCCTCGAATGGTCACAGAGCCGCCCCATGTGGCAGCGCGATGCCTTGCGCTGCCTTGTACTGCACGGCGAACTTTCGGATGAGGACATCAGCTCACTGACGGAAATCTGTAAGAGCGCGCACGGCTTGGCGGAACAGCAGGAAGCCGAGGCACTCGCCAAGGAGCACCTGCCGGACAGGGCGACAGGTGCCGTCCCGGTATCGCTTGTCTCGATTTTTCATCACCGTGGCGTGAACGCGCTCGCCGAAGATCAGACCCTAAACTTTGCTTCCGGTTTAACCGTGGTCTATGGCGACAACGGCGCAGGCAAGACCGGATATATCCGCATCCTCAAAAGTGCGTGCCGGGCGCGTGGGCAGGAGCACATTCTGGGCAATGTTGTCTCCGGCACATCGCCACTTGCCCCGGTTGTAGCGATCAAATACAAAGTCGGAACCGAACCAGAACCACGTGAGTGGGTCGGAACCGGTGGGGATGAATTCGTTTCGCGTGTGAGTGTGTTCGATACGCAGTGCGCAGCCGTCTATCTCACCGAGAAAACGGATGTTGCCTTCAGGCCCTTCGGTCTGGACCTTTTCGACAAACTGGTCAAAGCCTGCAAGGCCGTACGCGTAAAACTAGAAGGCGAGCAGCGCGCACTGGCGTCGAGTGCGCTCACCGTTATCCAGACGCAAATCCCGCAAGGCACAGCCGTTGCGAAGTTTCTGGCAAACATCAGTTCGCTCACCAAGTCGGACGCCGTCTATGCACTCGCGAGTCTATCGGCGGAAGAAGATGCCCAGCTTGCGCTCCTGGAAAAGTCGCTTCTGGATTTACAGGCCAATGACCCCGACAAGCTGATTAGACAACTCACCCTGCGCGTAGGACGCTTGCAGGCGCTGGTCAGGCATCTCAAGGATGTGGAAGCTGCGCTTTCAGCCGATGCCGTGGCCGCCGTGTTCAACGCGCGCACCGAAGGCCGTCGTAAGGGCGAAGAAGCAAAGCGATTGCGCGAGGCGACGTTTCCAGTAGGCATG
>JAHYJF010000356.1 GCA_019428955.1 Burkholderiaceae bacterium | reverse complement strand
CCCTCTTTACCTTCCGAAATTTGGCTGCGCCAGATATTCGACGCCAAATCTGCGCGGGCTGGCGGTATTGTTCGACGTAGCCTTGATGATTGAGTATTCCACGCGCATGTGCCCATCGATTCCATGAACATGTGCCCACGGTTTCCACGGGCATGTGCCCACCGTTTCCACGGCATGTGGCCAGCCTGTTGAGATAGACCTGCGAGGCGATCTGACCCTGCCTATTCTGCGGCCCATTGAGGAAGCAGGAGGGCGAGATGGAAAGGTTGCCAATGCGCAAGATCAAGGATGTTTTACGACTACGCGCGTCGGGGTATTCGACGCACAGGATTTCGAACAGTCTGGGGCTGGGACGCACTTCGGTGCGGAACTATCTCCAGCGCGCCGCAGAGGCGGGGCTCTCGTGGCCTGACGTTCAGGCTCTCGATGAAGGCGTGCTTGAACGGCGGCTTTTCCATCAAGTTGCGCGTGCCGAGGGCCATGCATTCGTCATGCCAGACTGGGCGGAAGTCAATCGAGAGTTGAAGCGCTCTGGCGTCACCCTGGGGCTGCTTTGGGAAGAATATAGGGCCTGTCATCCTGATGACGGGTATGGGTACTCTGCCTATTGCCAGCATTACCGCGCGTGGGTGAAGCGGCTGTCGCCCTCCATGCGCCAGCGCCATGTTGCGGGTGAGAAATTATTCGTCGACTATTCCGGCGTGCGCATGGAGGTGACAGATCCCGCCACTGGCATGCGGCGTCCCGTTGAGTTGTTCGTCGCTGTTTTGGGCGCGTCGAATTACACCTATGCCGAGGCCAGTTGGAGTCAGACTCTACCGGACTGGATCGGCGCGCACGTCCGCGCATTCGAGTTCTTCGGCGGCGCGCCGGCCTTGATCGTGTCAGACAATCTCAAGTCTGCCGTCGTACGCGCTTGTTTTCATGAACCTGGCGTCAATCGCAGTTACACCGATCTTGCACGCCACTATCAGACGGCCATTCTCCCAGCCCGGCCTTACAAACCAAAGGACAAATCGAAGGCGGAAGGCGGGGTGCTGCTGGTTCAGCGCTGGATTGTCGCACGGCTGCGCAATCGGGTTTTCTTTTCGCTGGCGGAATTGAACGCGGCCATTCGTGAAGCATTGACGCTGCTGAATGCCCGCGTCAGCCGACATCTTGGAGCTTCGCGCCAGCAGCTTTTCGAGCAATTGGATCAACCCGCCTTGATCCCGCTTCCTCCGACACGTCATGTGCATGCCGATTGGCAAAAGGTCACCGCCGGCGCGGACTATCACATCCGCATCGATGACCATTACTACTCTGTCCCTTATAGCCTGGCGCGTTCGTCACTTTGGGTGCGGATAACAGCCAGTACCATAGAGGCGTTTCAAGGCGGAAAGCGGGTCGCCAGCCACCAGCGCGCTGGCCCAGAAGATAGGTGTGGCACAACGGTAAAGGCGCATATGCCTGCCAGACACCGCCACTATGCGGACATGACCGCCGACAAAGTGCGGACCGATGCACAAACGGTCGGACCAAACGTGGCCACGCTGGTCGAGGTCATCCTGCGCAATAGGCCAAGACCTGAACAGGGCATCCGCGCCTGTGTCGGTATCCTTAAGCTGAAGCGCGGCCCTGGTCCGGAAAGACTGGATGCGGCCTGCGCTCGAGCACTGGCGCTCAATGCCTGCTCGCTCAAATCCGTCTCCTCCATCCTGAAGAACCACCTCGAGACCCAGCCTATCGAGGCTGCGCCCCACGCCCCCACCATCGCCCACACCAATATCCGTCGCACCGAAGGTGCGCCGCGCATCAATGGCCCGCCGTTGGCGGGACGCGCGCATTATTTCCACTGAGCCAAAGGAGAAACTGAATGCTCACACACCCCACCCATGAAGCCTTGCGCACGCTCAAACTCGACGGCATGGCCGAGGTCTTCACAGAGCTGCTGGCCCAAGATGGCAGTCGCCAGATGGATCCGGTCGAGTGGCTTGCGCTGATGCTGGATCGCGAAAGCGCTGCCCGTGACAGCCGACGTTTCCAGACACGCCTGCGCGCGGCCAATCTGCGCGAAGCCAGCGCCTGTATGGAAGATGTCAATTATCGGGCCGCACGCAAGCTGGACCGGGCACTGTTCCAGAGCCTGCAAGACGGTGTCTGGATCACAAAACATCGCAGCATCCTGATCACAGGACCATGCGGGGTCGGAAAGTCCTGGTTGGCCTGCGCCTTGGGTCATGAGGCTTGTCGGCAGGGCAAGGTCACCCTCTATTTCCGCATGCCCCGCCTCTTTAGCGAACTGGCCACGGCCCGTGGCGACGGCAGCTTCGAGCGCATCTTCCGCAAAATCGTGCGCGCCGATGTTCTGATCCTCGATGACTGGGGGCCGGAACAAATGACCGCCAGCCAGCGCCGTGACCTGATGGAAATTGTGGACGACCGCTACAACCGCAAAGCCACCATCGTCACAAGTCAGCTTCCGGTAGAAAAATGGTATGATATCATCGGCGACCCAACCTTCGCTGATGCCATCCTTGACCGCCTGGTGCATCACGCCCATAGGATCGCGCTCGACGGCCAATCAATGCGCAAAAGTCCTCCGCCTGAGAGAGTGGCCGACGCCAACGGGGGTGCCCAATGATCATCATGTCGCGCTGTGACTTTGCCCACAGGGCCCACCCACGCGCCCGCCGCCGCCAGCTATGTGATAAGCGCTGCGCCGGGCGCGCGGGTCCCCCCATGGACAAAGCCGCATCAGCCGCCGCTATTGACCCAAGCAGCGAAATCACGTCATGAATAACACGCCTCGCAGATCATCTCACCGGGGTGGGCACATGCCCGTGGAAACCGTGGGCACATGTTCGTGGAACAGCTGGGCAAGTGCCGTGGAATGCTCAATGATATCGAACGAATTGTCGGACGCGCCCAATTCGAACGTGAAATCCTGCGCCGTGGCTATCATGCGGTGGAAAATGCCGGGCAAATCGTTGTCTTTTGCAACAATGAACCGATCAGGTTATTGATGTGATGCGTCTTGACGCCGATCTGTCGTGGCGCAGAAGGTTGGAAAGCGATCAAGTCCTTGTTCTTTCATCCTCTCCGGTCAGTGATAAAAAGTTTTCTTGAAAACTTTTGTGAAAACTCTTTTCAAGAG
>JAHYJF010000355.1 GCA_019428955.1 Burkholderiaceae bacterium | reverse complement strand
GAAGGCGAAGGCGATGCGCCGCCGCCAGCTTGGGGTGAGCGGTTGCTCGATCACGCCAAGGTTCTCATAGGCGTGGATGAAGCTCTGCGGTCCGGTCAGGATCCCGACATGCTTGGCGATGGCGCGGGGAGCCATGCGGAACAGGACCAGCGCGCCGGGCGGTGCGTCGGCGGGTACTGTTTCCATCATCATGCGGCGCGCCCCCTCGGCCAGCACTTCATGCGGCCCGGTCTCGCCCCAGTCCCGGCTGTAGGGCGGGATCGGGAACGGCTCGTCGCCCACCACCTCGCGCCAGACGCCGCGTGCGAGGCCGAGGCAATCGCAGCCGACTCCGCAGAGGCTCGCCTGATCGTGGTAGGGCGTGCCGAGCCATCTGCGCGCGGTGGCGATGACAAGGGCGGGATCGGCGGTCATCACAGAACTTCTCCCTCATGGCTGCCATCTTGCGACGCATATCTGAGGACCGTGTCCTGCCCGGGGATATGCGGGAAGCCCCGGAAGTTGGGGGTGTTGGCGAACTTGCCCGTGCAGGTGGCAATGCGCTTGTCGCAGCCTGCGCGGGTGATAAAGCTGTCACCTTCAGCGATGGCCCGCACCGGCGCTTCCAGCAGGGTCAGGGTGGCGATGGTAGCGGTCAGCCCGTGCGCCAGCACCTCGGTGATCCGCCCGGCATTCGCCCCGCTGGTCCAGGTGAGGGTCCCGGCGGAAAACCAGCCCGCGTCAAACCCTGCCAGCCCCGAGGCCCGGAACGCCCTGTCACGCAGCAGGTCTGTAACCACGCCCGTGCCCTTGTAGACGGCGTTTTCCAGATCGATCCCGCAGCGCGCATCGCCAAGTTCCGCATCGCATCCCGCCTGAAACGTCCGCCCGACCGTCTGTTCGAGGAGATGTGCCAGACTGCGGACCTCGGCGACAAAGGCGATCCGCCCGCGCCGGATTTGCCCGACCGCACCCCGGCGCAAGAGCACACGCTGGCCGGTGTCGGCCCAATTGACCCGCCACAGCTCGACCGCTGCGTTGTCCCAGCGCCCATCGAGGATGTCGGTCTCGGTGATCCGATCCGAGGTCAGAACGCCACTTGCGTCCTGTGCATCCACCGCCAGATCGGACCCGGCGCGGATCTCCGAGGCGGCAAATCCGCTTTCCGGTTCAAACGCGGTGCCATCAAAGGCCAGCGCACGATCATGATCGGTAAAGCCCAAGGCCACGCCATCGTTGCGCGAAATCCGCCAACACCAGGCGAGCGTGGTGGTGCCATCGTCCAGATGGGCCTGCAGGTCGGGGGAGAGGGTCTTCATGGATAAACCTTGATATGTGCCGCACCGGCAGCCAACTAACTGGGGACCCGAGTTGCTTGAGAGTGCGGTGATGATGACGCAGGATATTCCCGACGACCCAGACGACGACGGTGGGGCCGCGACTGAGGCCCTATCTGAGCGCACCGATCTGACCATTGATGTGGTGAAGGTTGACGCCTTTCTGGACGCCTTTAAGCAGGCCACGCCATCGGAGGAGCGGGTCGTGCCGCTGATCCGCAAGCCCTTACCCCGGCCCGAGTAACGCTGGCCGCGCCCGCACGCCGAGGCCGTAGTCCGCACGTTGTGCAGGCCCTGCCCCTACCGCCGGATCTCGATGAGCGGAATGGAAGTGATCGATCCGAGCCGCTCGATATCGAGGGTCACATCCAGCGTGTCGGAATCAAACCGCACCGGCACATCGAACTCAAACCCAGCGGTGATGGTGATGCCCGCGCCGGGGGCGGTGGTGAAAGTCACGCTGCCGGTGGTGGGATCAACGCTCCAGCCCGACATCTGTTCGACCCCGTCCAATGCAAGGCGCACACTGCCTTCCACAGGTTTGGCGATGGTGCGGGTCCAGATCTGCGCGCCGGAGCTGTAGTGCTTCAGAAGGGCGAAGCTGGTGACGGCCCCATTGCCAGTGCCGATCAGCTGATCGGTTGGGACGACCGGCTGCGACGGCAGGGCGGATTTATAGTCCGCCCAGTCCTTGAAGCGAAACCCATGCAGGCGACCGTTGCGGGCTTCAAAGAAGCCCACCACTGCCGCAAGATCATCGGCACGCCGAAGGCCGTAGGCCACATCATAGCGACGGCGCGAATTGGCCCAACTGGCATTGCGTTCCTCGTCGCCGCTGGCCAGTTCCACCACCTGTGTGCGCCGCTCCGGCCCGCCGCGTGCCCCGCGGCTGATGTTGTCGGGAAAGCGCACCTCATGAAACGCCATCATATGCCCCTCTGGCCGAGTGACACCGCGCGGGCAATGTCGGCGGCGACCTGTGTTCTGGACTGCCGGAAGCTGTCGGCGTCACGCGCGTTGATCGTGACATTGACGGCGGGCACGGAGGACTGTCCCTGGCCAAAGCCAGCCGCCTCTCGGCGCGACAGCACCCGTTCGCCGCGTTGCAGGATCGCCGGAACCTCGTCCGGGCGCAGTCCGGCAAAGCCGCCCGCGTGCATGCGCGGCGCATTGGCAAAGGCCAGCGCTGGCACCATGCGGCCCGGGCCCGGCGATCCGACCACGCCACCTGCGTGCAGGATGCTGGCGAACAACCCGCCCGCACCGCCCAGCGCGCCGGAGAGCGCATTGGCGATCGGCCCCAGGATGAATCGCCGCGCCGCCAGTTTGGCCAGATCGGCGATCATCGAGGTGACCAGATCGCCGAAATCGAGCTTGCCGGTCTTCACAAACTCACCCACCGCGTTCTCGGCGCTCTGGAAGGCCCCGACCAGCGTGCTCCCGATATCGCCACCGATGTCGCGGGCCTTGATGGCATAGTCGGCCAGCGTGGCGGTGACGGCGGCCCAGCCGGTCAGGGCGGTTTTTGCGCCCTCAGCGGTCGCTGTCCCGGCTGCGCGACCAGCCGCCCCGGCGCCCCCGGCGGCGCGGCGCGTGTTTTCAAGTTCCTCGCTCAGCTTAGCGGCGGCGGCGTCGGCTTTGGCCAGTGAGGCCTCTGCCTCTGCCCCGCTGCCGGTCATGGCATCGCGCAGCGCCTGCAAACTGGCGAGCGGCCGACCGGCGGCATCGGCCAGCATGCCCGCCGCCTCGCGGAACCCATCGGCGCGGGCGCGGGCGACATCCGCCATCGCACCGAGGCCGAGGTTGGGTGGCTCCAGGAAGCTGCGCGACAGGGCGG
>JAHYJF010000354.1 GCA_019428955.1 Burkholderiaceae bacterium | reverse complement strand
TGCGCCACGCCTGGCAGGGCGGCAAGTGCGTGCCGCTCGTCTCCAAGACCACCACGGCCGAGCTGATCCGCGTGCTGGCTTATCCCAAATTCAAGCTCAGTGATGAAGAACAACAGGAATTGCTGGCCGATTACCTGCCCTGGTGTGCCACCGTGCGCATCCCTAATCCGCCACCTGTTACTCCCGACTGTCGCGATCCATTCGATCAGCCATTCCTGCAGCTCGCCGTCGCAGGAAAAGCTGACTCCCTCGTCAGCTGCGACCGGGATTTGTTGAGCCTGGCCGATCAGTTCGAGTGCCCCATCGTTACGGCCGAGCAGTTTCTGAAAGCCTTCGATTTGTGAACGTCTTAGCGTATAGAAGTGACCGCGCCTGCAAGTTTGGATAGGGAAGCGTGGGTTGGGAGGGGGCTAACTGGCATTCCTCTGGATGTGCGACTATTTGGCAGATAACAAAAACAGGGGGCGACCCGGTGGCCTTGAAACACAAGGTGCCCGGTAGCGCAGTGCTGCATTTGATAACTAGAAAATCGCAAGGCGCTCAAATGGATGATTTCAACACCTACAACCGGCAAAGCAACAAGGGCATGGACCCCATGCTCAAAGCCATCATTGGCATTTTTGTCGTTGCGGCCGGTGTCTATATCGGCAACATCCTTTACACCAAATACATGATTCATCAGGTCGGCCAGGCGATGCAGCAGGCCACGGCCGGGTTTCAGGCCGATTTGCAGGCTCAGGCCGAACGATCCCGGCAGCATCAGCTGGCCGTTGAGCGCGAGCGTACCCATCAAAAGCAAATGGAACTGAATTTCAAACGCGAACAGATGGACAGACAGGCCACACAGCAGGAGGCCGAACGCCTCAAGGAAGCAGCCTGGAACCAGTTCTACAAAAAGCCCGAGAAATGCGAAAACGCTACCCGACATGAAGTGATGGTGGAGTGTGGCAATCTCTATGTCAGGGAGAAGCGCAAGTTCGAGCAAGTCTGGTCGAACAAACAAGCCAGGCTTCAGGTGCAATGATCAGGCTGCGGCATAACAGATTCGCTGTACTGCATCACTCAAGAAACAATCCAAGGAAAGCCTGATGGCGAAAGCACCAAAAAAGAAGAGCGGTGACTCCACCGCCAACATCGGATTCGAGGCCAAGCTCTGGCTCGCCGCCGACAAGCTGCGCAACAACATGGACGCGGCCGAATACAAGCACGTCGTGCTCGGCCTCATCTTCCTCAAATACATCTCCGACGCCTTCGAGGAAATGCGCGCCCGGCTCGTCGAAGGCAAGGGCGACTACGAAGGCGCCGACCCCGAGGACGCCGACGAATACCGCGCCGAAAACGTCTTCTGGGTGCCGAAGGAGGCGCGCTGGTCGCATCTCATGGCTTCGGCCAGGCTGCCCACCATCGGCAAGGTGGTGGACGACGCCATGGTCGCGCTCGAACGCGACAACCCGCGCCTCAAGGGCGTGTTGCCCAAGGACTACGCCCGCCCCGCGCTCGACAAGCACCGCCTCGGCGAACTGATCGACCTCATCGGCACCATCACGCTTATTGCCGACGCGACAGAGGGTGATGGCAAATCGCACCGCTCGGTCGATCTTCTAGGCCGCGTCTACGAATACTTCCTCACCCGCTTCGCCAGCGCCGAAGGCAAGAACGGCGGCCAGTTCTACACTCCCAGCTGCGTCGTCCGCGTCATCGTCGAAATGCTCGCCCCCTACAAGGGCCGCGTCTACGACCCCGCCTGCGGCTCCGGCGGCATGTTCGTGCAGTCGGAAAAATTCGTCGTCGAACACGGCGGCCGCATCGGCGACCTCAGCATCTACGGCCAGGAGAGCAACGCCACCACCCGCCGCCTGGCGATCATGAACCTCGCCATTCGCGGTATCGAAGCCGATTTCGGCGTTGAACAGGCCGACACCTTCCGGCGTGACCTGCACAAGGACCTGAAGGCCCAGTTCGTCATCGCCAACCCGCCCTTCAACGATTCCGACTGGCACCGAGTGGATGACGACGTGCGCTGGCAATACGGCGTCCCGCCCAAGGGCAACGCCAACTTCGCCTGGGTGCAGCACTTCATCCACCACCTGGCGCCCGACGGCTACGCCGGCTTCGTGCTCGCCAACGGCAGCATGTCTTCCAACCAGTCCGGCGAAGGCGACATCCGCCGCGCCATCATCGAGGCCGACCTGGTGGACTGCATGGTCGCGCTGCCTGGCCAGCTTTTCTACAGCACGCAGATTCCTGTCTGCCTGTGGTTCCTTACCAAGAACAAGAACGACGGCAAGCGCCGCGACCGCCGCAAGCAGACCCTCTTCATCGACGCCCGCAAACTCGGCACGCTGATTGACCGCGTGCATCGCGAACTGACCGACGCCGACATCGACAAAATCACCAGCACCTACCACGCCTGGCGCGGCGATCCGCCACCTAGTCATTCCGGCGAAAGCCGGAATCCAGCGTCGTATATAGACATCCCCGGCTTCTGCAAATCCGCTGCCACGGCCGAAATCGCTGCACACGGTCACGTCCTCACCCCCGGCCGTTATGTCGGTGCCGAAGAAATCGAAGACGATGGCGAACCCTTCGAGGAAAAGATGGCCCGCCTTATGGCTGAACTGAACGGGCAATTCGCCGAGTCCGAGAAGCTGGAACAGGCCATCAAGGCAAATCTGATTGGGCTGGGATATGGCGGGTGAAAATTGGACAGAAATCGTGTTGTCCGATGTTATGGAGGTGAAGCATGGCTTCGCCTTTCCTGGGAAAAATATCAGGGACGAACCTCCCGGCGACATTCTTCTCACGCCTGGTAATTTCGCCATCGGTGGCGGCTTCAAAGGCGACAAGTTTAAATATTTCGACGGGACGGTTCCTGACGATTATGTCCTGCACGAAAATGACCTTGTCGTGACAATGACTGATCTCAGTAAGCAGGCTGACACGCTTGGCTACCCTGTGTTGGTGCCGAAAGCGCGTGGCGCACGTTTTCTCCATAATCAGCGGCTCGGAAAAGTCGCGATCCGGGCCAATGTGAGGTTGGACAAGGCATTTCTTTTTTACCTGCTCCGCACGGCTGAGTATCGAAACGAAGTTTTGGCGAGCGCGACAGGGACAACGGTGAAGCACACATCACCGGGGCGAATTCTTGCGCATAAAGTGGCGCTCCCGCC
>JAHYJF010000353.1 GCA_019428955.1 Burkholderiaceae bacterium | reverse complement strand
AAGCAAGAAGTCCATCGCGCGGTACAGCTGCTGCACCTCGACCGCCGGCAGGCCCGGGATGAAGGCGCGCTCACCAACCCAGCGTTCGGCCGCGAGCTTGCTCCCCGGATCGAGTGCCCGCTGCGCGACCAGCGCGAACAGCAAGCGCTCGATGGGGGTACCGAACCCGCGACCCGCCAGGCTCTTGCGCAGCGTGCGACCGATCCCCAGGCGTTCCCACATGGCGTCGAGCACGAACGCGCCACCGTACGTCTTGGCGCCGAGGAACTCGAACGGTGCCTCCAAGTCGTGCTCGTCGCGGATGGCTTGCGCCCGATCAGCATCCAAGTACCGCAAGATGCTCTGCACCAAGCGCTCCAGCGCCGCCGTGTCCAACTGGTCCTTGCGGCCGAAGCCGTACAGGACCCGCGTCTTGCTGCCCCCATCGATCCACTCGTTGTGCACCAACTGCACGTACTCGATGCGGTTGGCGGTGACGGTACGCAAGAACACTGTACCAGCATCCTAGCGTAATCCATCGTGCCAGTCAAGACTAAGCCCAAAAGCTGTGTGACTATGCCTTTGGCCCTGTGCGCAGCCGATCAGGCGCGATCAGGCCGCCCCACGCGAACCGACCGACCCGCCTGTGGCCAAACGCTGTCGAAGTTGAGTTTGATGACGCGGGGGTTGGTTCGTTCTCTTCGCTCGGGCAGTGGGTGGTCGAGGATCTCGTGGAGGGCGCGCTGATGCGCCTCACGCTGGCTCGTGGGGGGAAAAGCCCGTGCTGGCACGGGCGCTGCGGCGGGCGGCGCGGAGGCTTCGTAGGAACGAGATGCGGTCGGGATCGAGATCGGCGGCCAGCGCCGCGTCGTGCATCAGCCGGCGGATGGCGTAGTGCGTCAGCAGCAACCCGTACGCTTCCTGCATGACGCCCTCAGGCGTCTTCGAGCGCAGCACCACGCCAGGTCCCCGCTGGTGGGTCTTGAGTTCGTCCAGAGCCGTCTCGATCTCCCAGCGCTCACGGTAGAGGCTGGCCAGCTCGTGCGCGGGCGCGGCGTCGGGATCGAGCAAGGTGGTGACCAGCCGGTACACGGTCGCGTCGCTGTCGCCCTCCACGATCGCGTCCTCCTCGGCCTCGCGCGGCTCGAGCAGGTACTCGATCACGCGCACGCGCAACCCCTCAGAGCCACGCGCACCAGGCTGCCGCAGCGTCGCCAGGAACGACCCATCACCCAGCACCCCCTCGCTCGGCAGCCGCACGCGCGTGGAGACGCGCCACAACAGCTGCGCGCCCGAACTGCTCGCCATCCGGAAGCGCTCGAAGCCGTAGAACCCACGATCGGCCAGGCACAACGACCCCGCCGGCAACCGCGGCAACAACCGCTCCGCCAGCACCCGCTCCGAGGTCCCGTACGAACCCAACGCCGCATCCACGATCGCATGCGTCCCAAGCTCGCACACACCCACCAACCGCACCTGCGGGAACGCCCCACCCCCCACCCGACGATGCGACCCAGGACGACCGAACGCCGCCGCATTCGCCGGCGTGTCCGCCACATCCAGACACGTGCCATCGATGCTCACCAACCGCAACCCCCGATAGAACGCCCCCTGCGTGCTCCGACCCGCCAACGGCACGCACGCCCCCTCGAACAAGGCCCGAAACGGCTCCACCCCCAACCGCGAGCGCGCCCGAAAGATCGCCGCCTTCGTCGGCACCACCCACCCCGCACCACCCCCCACCCCAGACCACGACAAACCCTCCGTCAACTGCCGCAGCACCTCCTCGTACGACGCCTCCGAGAACAACGCCATCCCCACCACGAAATACACCACCAACCGCGACGGCAACGCCCGCCGCCGCAACTCCACCCGACCCGTCTCCAACAACACCCGATCCACCAACCCCGGCGGAAACACCCGCGTCAACACCCCCACCCCCACCCGATCCGTCAAGCGATCACCAGAAACCGACTTCACCCACCCAGAGCGCGGCACAACCCACCATACCACCCACCGAACAGCTTAAGTCAACAGTATTGTGCCTAGCCTGAAGTTGGACTGCTCGTGGTGGCGTGAGCCCCGTCAGTGACGGGGCTCATGTCGTTTGTTGGGGTGCGCGCTTGTGTCTACGGGGTGATGGTTTCGACGAGTTCGAGGGTGTGCTGCTGGTGGGGCGTGGGGACGGTGTCGAGCGTGAAGGTGATGCCCGTTTGGGGGTGCTGGTGGGTGTTGCGCACGATGGTGCCGAGGCTCTCGAGGAGGGTCTTGAAGGAGTGCGCGAGCTCGCCGCTGTCGGTGGTGTGGCTGGCGGCCTTGCGGTCGGCGGCGTCGCTGCGCCGTGCGGGCGCGACGGGGTCGCGCTCGCTCGCGTCGAGGGGGTCGTGGTCACGGTAGGTGAGGGTGGCCCAGGCGCGCTCGAGGTGCCAGCGGACGTAGTACGCGAGGAGGCAGATGAACAGGTGCGCGGTGGTGCGGTCGGCCTTGCGGTGGTGGCTGGGGCGGGCGGCGAGGTCGACGCCTTTGAGGGCTCGGAAGAGCTGCTCTATGAAGCGCAGGTCCTTGTACGCGCGCACCAGATCAGCCGCCGTGAGGCTCGCGGCGGGCGTGTTGCTGCGGATGACGTAGATGCCGTCGGTGGCGGCCTCCCGGGCGATGCTCTCGGGGTTGCGTTGGTAACTGAAGTGGCCCTCGCGAATGTCGAGCACGAAGTGCTTGCTCATCTTGTGCTGCGCGAGGGCGCCACCGACTTTGACGCCGATCGTGTGCGCCACCTTCAGGCGCCCCGCCGCGACGCGCCGCGCGATGCCGTCGAGCTTCTCACTCGCGGCTTGCAGCAGCGCCTCACGATGATGCGCGCGCTCGGCCGCCAACAGCGGGTTACGGCAGGCCACCAGTCGCTCGCCCGGGAAGGCGGCGCCCTGGAACTCGACGAGGTTATCCTGCTCGAACAAGCTCGCCTGCAGGTCGCCCTTGAGTATCAACCCCTGGATGTCCTTCGCGCGCAGGGCACTGATCCACTGCAGGCTCGGATCGTCCGCTTGGAACTCGCGCACGTGCTTGCTGGTGATCATGCCGCGATCGCCGACCAGCAGCAGTTGCTTCAGGTCGAACTGCTCGCGCACGCTGCCTAGCATGGCGCGCAACGCCGCCGGGTCACTG
>JAHYJF010000352.1 GCA_019428955.1 Burkholderiaceae bacterium | reverse complement strand
TCTTCCGATCTCCCGGAGCGCATCGCCACGCCGCTGCAGATCATGATCGAGGCGCCCATCGGCGCGGCCTCGTTCAACAATGAATTCGGTCGGCCTAACCTGCTGGGCTACTTTCGCAGTTACGAACAGAACGTCGCGGGGCTGGTCCGGGGCTATCACAAGCCGATCATGATCGCCGGCGGGGTGGGCAACATCGACGCCCGCCATACCCTCAAGGAAGCTCTTCCGGTCGGGACCCTGTTGATTCATCTCGGCGGCCCGGGGATGCGCATCGGACTGGGCGGCGGCGCCGCCTCGAGCATGGGCGCGGGCACCAATACCGCGGCGCTGGATTTCGATTCGGTCCAGCGCGGCAACCCCGAGATGGAGCGCCGCGCCCAGGAAGTGCTCAACCGCTGTTGGGAGCAGGGCGACGGTAATCCGATCCTGTCAGTCCACGACGTCGGCGCCGGGGGCCTGTCCAACGCCTTCCCCGAGTTGGTCCACGGTGCCGGGCGCTCGGCGCGCTTCGAACTGCGCCGCATTCCGCTCGAGGAGTCGGGCATGTCGGCGGCTGAAATCTGGTGCAACGAGTCGCAGGAACGCTATGTGCTCGCGCTCGCCCCGCAGAGCCTGGAGCACTTCGCGGCGCTGTGCCGGCGCGAGCGCTGTCCGTTCTCGGTCATCGGGGTCGTCAGCGACGACGGCCGCCTGGTGCTGGCCGATGACGACGGCACCAATCCGGTCGACATGGATATCGAGGTGCTACTGGGCAAGCCGCCGCGCCTGCAGTGCTGCGCCGAGCGCCGCCGCCGCGAGCTGCCGACGATCGACTGCTGCCGGCTCGATCTCGCCACCATCGCCGAGCGCGTGCTGCAGTTGCCGAGCGTGGCCAGCAAGAATTTCCTGATCACCATTGGCGATCGGACGGTGGGCGGTTTGAGCGCCCGCGACCAGATGGTCGGACCGTGGCAGGTGCCGGTGGCCGACTGCGCCATCGGGCTGATGGACTTCGAGGGCTACGCCGGTGAGGCCCTGGCGATGGGCGAGCGCACCCCGCTGGCGGTCATCGACGCCGCTGCCGCCTCGCGGATGGCCATCGCGGAGTCGATCACCAATATCGCCGCGGCCCCGATCGCCGCGATTGGCCGGATCAGGCTGTCGGCCAACTGGATGGCGGCGGCCGGCGAACCGGGCGACGACACCGATCTCTACGATGGCGTCGCGGCGGCCAGCAAACTGGCGATCGCGCTGGATATCGGCATCCCCGTGGGCAAGGATTCGCTGTCGATGCGAACCCTCTGGCAGGAGCCGGAAGAGGGCGGCAAGACGCCCGGCTCGGCGCTCAAGAAGGTCGTGGCACCGACTTCCTTGATCGTGACCGCCTTTGCCCCGGTCGCTGACGTTCGCGATGCCCTGACGCCGCAGCTGCTCTCGGGCGAGGATTCGCGCTTGCTGCTGATCGATCTTGGCGCCGGGCGTGCGCGGCTCGGAGCGTCGGCGTTCGCCCAGGTGAGCGGCCAGATCGGCAACCAGGCGCCGGACTGTGAAGATCCCCAATTGTTGGCCCGGTTCTTCGCGGCCATCCAGCGCCTGCGTTCGCGGGGACTGCTGCTGGCCTACCACGACCGCTCCGATGGCGGGCTGTTCGCGACCCTGTGCGAGATGGCTTTTGCCGGGCACTGCGGGCTGAGCGTCGATCTCGACGCGCTGGTCGCGAACGCCGATGGCGCCCACGCGGCGCTGGTCGCCGCACTCTTCAACGAGGAGCTGGGAGCTGTGGTGCAGGTGCCCGCCGCCGAGCTTGATGACGTGCTTGCCGAACTCGCCGCCAACGGCCTGGCCGCGGTCTCGCACCTTATCGGCAGCCCAAGGTCTGACGATCGGATCGAAATTCATCTCGCCGGACGCGAGCTCTACAGTGCCGCGCGCGCTACCCTGCAGCGCCTGTGGTCGGAAACCAGTTATCGGATCGCCGCGCTGCGCGACGACCCGGAATGTGCCCGCGAGGAGTTCGAAGCCGGCACTCGCGCCGACGATCCGGGCCTGAGCGTCGAGCTGAGCTTTGATCCCGCCGAGGACGTGGCCGCGCCGATGATCGCAATTGGCGCCCGACCGCGAGTGGCGATTCTGCGCGAGCAGGGGGTCAACAGCCAGACCGAAATGGCGGCGGCATTCGTGCGCGCCGGCTTCGAGGCCTGCGACGTCCACATGAGCGATCTGCTCGATGCCCGCCGCGATCTCGCTGGTTTCCAGGCGCTGGTGGCCTGTGGCGGTTTTTCCTACGGCGACGTGCTCGGCGCCGGGTCGGGATGGGCCAAGACGGTGTTGTTCCACGAGCGCCTGGCTGCCGAGTTTGCCCGCTTCTTCGCGCGGCCGGACAGCTTCTCGCTGGGCGTGTGCAATGGTTGCCAGATGCTCGCGCAGTTGAAGTCGATCATCCCGGGTGCCCAGCAATGGCCATCTTTCGAGCGCAACCGTTCGGAACAATTCGAGGCCCGGCTGACGATGGTCGAGGTGCTGGATTCGCCTTCGATCCTGTTGCGCGGCATGGCTGGCAGCAGGATGCCGATCGCAGTCTCGCACGGGGAGGGCCGGGTGGTCTTTCACGACGGCTCGGCCGAGGAATCTAGTCGCGCAACCATGCGCTTTATCGCCAATGACGGCGCGGTTGCCGGCAGTTATCCGTCAAATCCCAACGGATCACCCGGGGGGCTGACTGGTTTCACCAGCGACGACGGCCGCGCCACCATCCTGATGCCTCACCCGGAGCGGGTATTCCGCAACGTCCAGATGAGTTGGCACCCGAGCGGCAGTGGTGAAGATTCCGGCTGGATGCGGCTGTTTCGCAACGCCCGGGTCTGGGTCGCGTGATTTGTCGTCGCTTAGGCGCGCGCCCACGGCGCTGGAGACTTTAGCCAAGATTACGTTACTATCGCTTATGAACAATGGAGACATACGATGGATCTTTCATTTTCATCAGAAGAACTCAAGTTTCGCGACGAGGTCCGAAATTGGCTCGATGCCAACATTCCGCCGGTGCTGCGCGAGAAGGTGCTGGGTTACCAGGAACTGAGCAAGGCGGACCTCCTGGACTGGCATCGCATTCTGGCCAGGAAGGGCTGGGTGGCGCCATCGTGGCCGGTCGAATGGGGCGGCACGGGCTGGAGCGTGGTTGAGCGCTACATCTTCGAGGAGGAGATGGCGCTTGCCG
>JAHYJF010000351.1 GCA_019428955.1 Burkholderiaceae bacterium | reverse complement strand
GAAGGCCAGAAAGGAGCGGCGGGCATGGCGGCGACAGTGGCGCGCCGCTGCCAGATCAACCACAGGCAGATCGGCAGGATCAGGAATCCGTGGGTAAATGTATTGCTCCCGAGCCACATCCCGACCATCGTCGCCCAGGTGTCGTGGAACACCAATATGCTGGCCAACCAACCACCAAACAGGACGATCCATGCCATTGCAGATGACCGTTTCATCCGAGACCCCGGATCAGCATTGGGCCCGCTCGGTTGACGAACCAGCCCGGCATCCGGCGCCAGGCACCAATCAGAAGTCGGTACTTGGGGTTTAGCGGGTTGTTCTGGGGGATTTCATTGCGGCGCAGCAAGCGATAGTCGTACCGCAACGGCGTCGGAGTGAAGCCCCAGTTGTCCTTGAAATCGAACGAACCGGTGCCACGCTTGCTGCGGCCGGAGCTGAAGGTGTCGCAGCCGCGTTCGGCGGCTCGGCAGATCAGCTGCCAGTAAAGAAAATGGTTGGCTGCCAGGGCTCTCGCCTGCAGCGTATCTCCGGCATTGAGCGCCGACATTTGGTTGCGGAAGAATAAGCTGATCATGCAACTTAACGGCTCAACACCGTGAGTGCGGCGCACCAGCAAAATCTCCGCATCATTTCCAAACCCTTCGAGCAGAGCGTCGAAGTAGCGTTGCGGAAAAGTCGGGGTGCCGTGGCGGTGCATGTTTTGGGCATGAAGCGGGAACATTGTCTTGACGTCTGCCAATTCGCTAACCAATCCATTCTTCATGCCCTTGCGCACCATGTTGCGCTGTTTGCCTGGAATCGCGCGCAGGTTCTCGTCGGCATCGGCGAGGATCGGTCTGCTGAATTCGACGTAGGTTTCTTCATTGCTGGGCCAATCGCGCGCGGCGGCGTCGGCGCGTCCGCGCAGCTCCAGGTGCTGAACTCCAGTCTCGTTCGCGAGTTCAACCGCGTGTGCTTCAAGCGCGAGCAGCGTGGCCTCGTCGTCGGCAATCGGCCCGGCGTGCGCGCAAAACGGCAGGCTCACCAGCGAGTGTCCGAAAAGCAGCGTTTTCACTTCCGCGAGCGGCAGCACCCCTGCGACCGCACCGTCGCGCTCAGCGATCAGGTAATGGCAACGATGGCCGAAGACCTCCTGCAGGATGCGGCGCCAGGCCCAGCGGTGTGAGACGGTGGCCTTCGCTGCCGCATCGACGTAGGCATCCCAGCGCGCGCCATCCGCATCAACGCAGATGCGCACGGCCAGCGCGCTTGACAACCCGGGAATGTTTTCCGCCATTGAGCTCATGAGCGCGCTCCGAGCTGCTCGCCGAACACCCGGTCAACCCGATCCCATGCGAAGTCGGTGAGCAGCCGCTCGATGCGCCCGAAAGTGCGCTGCAGGTTGAGGTAATGGCGCAGCCGCGATTTCAGGCGCGCCCCGGCGACCCGCGGTTGCCCGGGGTCGATCTCCCAGGGATGGCAGTAGAACATCGCCGGTTGGGACTCGGCGTGGTTCACGTGCATGAAGCAGCGCCGCGACACCTGGTAGGGCAAGAGCCGGAAGTAGCCGCCGCCCGAGGCCGGGAAGTTGCGCCCGAACGCGCGCAGCGATGTCGGCGGGATTTCCAGCAATCCGTTGGCGGCACGATAGGCGAAGCGGGGAGCATCGGGGCTGCCGTAGAGATCGGTCTTCACCGGGTAGATGCTCGAGCTGTAGCGGTGCCCGGTCTCGGCAACCATGTCGTGCGCCCACATGTTTTGCGCCCCGATCGAGAAGCTGGGCGCACGGTAGCCCTTGACCGCGGCGCCGCCGATGTCCTCGAGCGTGGCCTTGGCGCGCGCCAGGTCGGCGCGGAATTCCTCCGGGGTCTGCTCGCTGACCATCCGATGCTCGTGGCCGTGGTTGGCCAGTTCGTGGCCGCCGGTAACTATGCGACGCACCAGCGCCGGGTAGCGCTCGGCGATCCAGCCGAGCGTGAAGAAGGTCGCGTGCACCCCGCGCGCCGCCAGCAGTTCGAGCAGGCGCTCGACGTTGGCTTCGACGCGGCATTCACGGCTGTCCCAACTGCTGCGCTCGATCACGTCGGCGAACGCCGCCACCTGGAAGTAATCCTCGACATCGACGGTAAAGGCGTTGACGATAGTCGCCGACGCTCCGGGCTGCAACCGGGAGCGGGAAGATGTGTGCGAGATCGACTTCAACGCCCGTCAGAACCCGGTCGGGCCGGGTTCGGTTTGCCGGCCGGTCGCTGGCTCTACGCCGCTCGCCGCCTCACCGCGGATGGCGCGCAACACTTTGCGCAGCATCTCGTTGGTGATCTGCTGCGAGGCCTCGAGCATTGCCAGCCGGTCTTCGAGCGCACTGAAGCGGTCAAGCCCTAGTTCTGCGGAACCGCTTTCGCCCGTCTCCCAGGAGCCGTCCGAGAAACCGGCTCCGGGCACCCCCCGAACGCCGATCTGTCCATTGCCGGGGGCCCCGCCCGGGGTGGGGATGCGCGACGGCCCGAGTTCCTCGGCCAGTTCGGCGAAGCACTCGTCGACGTGTTGCGGCTCGATGTGCGTGCGTTCGGCCAGGAAGCTCGCCAGCAGCACCCGGTCGCACAGGGCGTTGATGCGGCGCGGCACGCCGGCGGTGTGGCTGAAAATCCGCTCAAAACTCTCGGCGTCGAACCCGGGCCGGTTGCGCCAGCCGACGTGGCGCAACCGGTGCTCGATGTAGGCCTGGGTCTCGTTGAGGTCCAGCGGCCCGAGATGGTAGGAGGCGAGGATGCGCTGCTTCAACTGGCTCATCTGCGCATGCTGCATGATCTGGCGGAACTCGGGCTGGCCGACGAGGAAGCTCTGCACCAGCGACCGGTTCTCGACCTGGAAGTTGGAGAGCATGCGCAGTTCCTCGACCGCGCGCGGCGAGAGATTCTGGGCCTCGTCGACGATCAAGAGCGCCCGCCGCCCCTCGGCGTGGAGCGCGCGGAAATGCGCCTCGAGCCGCAACAGCAGCTCCGACTTGGTGATTCCCTGGCTCTCGATCCCGAAGCCCCCCGCCGCCAGCCGCAGCAGGTCGTCGGCGTCGACCTGGGTGCTGACGATCTGCGCGGCGCGCACCCTCTCGTTGGACACCTTGCGCAGGAGGTTCCGCACCAGCGTGGTCTTGCCGGTGCCGACCTCGCCGGTGATCACGATG
>JAHYJF010000018.1 GCA_019428955.1 Burkholderiaceae bacterium | reverse complement strand
GGGCTCCGAGCTGGCCGCCTTCGACGCGGCCGTCAGCTCATATGTCAGCGCCGGTGTTCCTGAAGTGGTTGCTCGTCGGGTTGTCACCCTGGTTCCGTTGTACTGCGCGCTCGACATCGCCGAGATTGCGGCGGCCAGCAGGCGAGAGCCGGAACTCGTCGGGCAGGCGTATTTCGAACTGATCAGCCGGCTGGATTTGTTCTGGCTCAACCAGCAGATCGGGCGCTTGCGATCGGACAATCATTGGCAATCGCTGGCCCGTGACGCCCTGCGCGACGACCTGCTCGGGATCGCGGCCAATCTGACCGCGCGCGTATTCAGCGAGTGCCACACCGATGACTGCGACATCGCGGCGCTGATCGCGGCGTGGGAGGGCAGCCGCGTACCGCAGCTACGGCGCTATCGGCACCTGGTTACGGAAATGCAGCCGATCGGGCAGCTCGACATGCCGATGGCATCAGTGGTGTTGCGTGAGTTGCGGGGAATGGTGAGGACCTGATCCCACTGCCGTCCACCGTGGGATCGGGGCGGCGCTGCAGTGCTTGAATGACCTTGGGAGTGGTTGAGATGACGCGGGTGATCAATTTTGGTGCCGGTCCGGCCATGCTGCCACGCGACGTACTGACGCAAGTCGCCGCCGAGATGCTCGATTGGCAGGGCAGCGGCATGTCGGTCATGGAAATGGGGCATCGCAGCGCCGCGTACGGTCGGATTCTCACCGCTGCCGAAAGCGACCTCCGTGAGTTGCTCGCGATTCCGGCCAACTACCACGTTCTCTTCCTGCAGGGCGGCGCTACGCTCCAGTTTGCCATGGTGCCGCTCAACCTGATGCGAGGCGGATCGGGGGGCGACTACGTGGTCACGGGCGATTGGTCCGCGCGCGCCGCCCGCGAGGCGGCCCGCGTCGGGACTGTGCGCATTGCCGCCACGACCGGGGAGGGGGCTTTAGGCCATATCCCGGCGCAGAACCGCTGGCAGCTTGATCCCGCCGCCGACTACGTGCACCTCTGCGCCAACGAAACCATCGCCGGAGTCGAATTCAACTGGGTTCCGCAGACCGGTACGGTTCCGCTGGTCGCGGACATGTCGTCCAACTTTCTGTCGCGTGCGATCGACATCGAACGTTACGGGCTGATCTACGCCGGAGCGCAAAAGAACGTCGGGCCGGCAGGCCTGACCATCGTGATCGTGCGCGACGACCTGGTCGGCTATTTGCGTTCTTCTGCTCCCAGCCTCTTCGACTACGCTGCCCAGGCAGCAGCGCATTCGATGGTCAATACGCCGCCTACTTTCGCGATCTACATAGCTGGTTTGGTCTTCAAATGGCTCAAGGGGCAGGGCGGGGTGAAGGCGATCGAGGCGCGCAACGTGGAGAAAGCGGCGCTGGCCTATGCCGCGATCGACTCTGCCGCCGGTTTTTACGTTAGCGCCGTGGCCCCGAGCGACCGCTCGCGGATGAACGTTACGTTCACGATCGCGCGCCCCGGACTTGATGCCGCCTTCCTGGCCGGCGCGCGTGAGCGCGCGATGGTGCAGCTCGCCGGCCACCGCTCAGTGGGCGGCATGCGGGCTTCGCTCTACAACGCCATGCCGGTCGACGACGTCGCCAAACTGGCGTCCTACCTGGGCGAGTTCGCGCGAAGTAACGGCTGACCGCCTTCAATCGCGCCGACGTGCCGGCGATCGTGGCATGATGGAGCTCGCCGGCAAGGGGCGCGCTTGGTGCGCTTCTGCTTGTGGGCAGACACTGCTGAAGGGGGGATGGCAATGACCGAAAATCCGCACGACAGGGCACCAGTGGTTGGCACGGGCGTCAACGCGCCCCCCGATCTCGATCTGGGACGAATCAGGCGACTGATCGATGAACTTGACGCCGAGGTTGCCAATGCGCCAGGGGACGTCTCCGGGGTGCAGGATCTCAAGGACGAAATCACCACCCTGCGGGCGGTTCTCGACGCCCCCAAGCAAAAGAGCGGATGGATCGCCGAGGGCTTGCATACAATCGGAGTGCAACTCGAGCAGAGCGCCAAGTCACTGCGCGGCGAAGTGCTGCGCGAGAGCGTTTTTGCCGCCGAAATAGCCCGCATCCTGGGCCTCTAGGGGCGGGTGCGGTTTGCCCTGCGCGGGGGGGACGCATGCCCTGGCGCTCGCGGGCGCGGCGAGAAGCCAGGGCGACTGTCCGGGCGCGTCTAGCCGAACGGGGCGACGCCGACCAGTGTGTAGTGCAGATGCAGCGCGAAGATGTACCAGAACACCACGGCGATGATCAGGGTGACGATGTCGTTGGCCCACGAACCAGGGTCACGAGTCACCCCAGTGGCTTTGTCACGCTTGCGCAAGGACACCAATTCGGCGCTGGCCCAGACCAGCAGGGTGCCGAAGAGCACCAGGTCGGCGAGCCGCCCGTTGGCGATCAGGTGGCCCACCGACCAGACCATCAGGCCCGCGACCATCGGGTGACCAACCAGACCCTTGATGCGGCTCGAAGGGACGTACGCCGCCACTAGCAGGACGAAAGCCACCAGCGTGAGCAACCCTGCGGCGTGATGCGACCAGCGGGCCGGCTGCCACAGATCGATCGAACTGGCGCGTGCCAATCCGAAACCCAGGATGACTAGTGCCACACCTGCGAGCGACACTGCCGCATATATACCTTTCCAGGTCATAAGACCGAGCCCGGCGACTTTGGCGCTGCGCCAATCGTCAGCGACTATCCGCAAGGTGTGAATGCCCAGAAAGAACACCAATCCCATTACCAAGTAAAACATGTCGCCTCCCCATCTATGTGGTGTGGTGTAAGCCTAACTCAATTTGGCCGGTTCCAGCCAGTCACGTCATGGAATTGGGATTGGGCGAGTAGTGGAGGGGTAATTACAACTCTTATTCTCCTCTTGTCACCCCCCATAAGCGGCAATGTGGTGCCAGGCGAAGCCCCGTCGCTTTCCCGCCACAGGATGCATCCGACGGCCCTCGAAGAAGTGGACATTGGAAGTTGATTGGTGAACACAAGGTGAGGTAAAACAGCGAGATAGGCGCTAGAGCGGAGAAAGCTTCTGAAGTATAGAAACGCTCCCACGGGGATCTCTTCCGGGGCGCCGAGTGGCCGCAACCGTGACGCTCGCCATGGTGTAATGAGAACTTTTGACATTTGCAGCCAAGTGAACTGTCGGTTTCTTGACACGTACTAATACGTACAAAAAGCAGAGCAAATCAGGTGACTATTGCTTTCTTGCAATAATGCCGCAGGCTCCAGCTATTGGGGATTGTCACAAACCATGTAAATACCTGAGTATTCTTAAGGCCGATGAAGGCCAGGTGAATATCTAGGGCGTCGTGATTTGGACGCTTCCTGATTGAAGTCGGGGAAATAGGGGCTGTAATTCGCACTAATAACACAAGGGCTGATTATCAATATATGGAGAAGGCATGCCGAAACATATATTAAGACTACTGGTGCTGCTTGCTGGTGCCTTGCTTGTCGCAGTTCTGTTGAAAGGGTTTCTGACTGATAGCTCCTTCTATCGGTTTGGCCACTATCGTGCCCAATCGGTGCCCGAAAACGCGGCGCTGAAACCGGTCTACCAGACTGCGGCCTATTGCAAGGATTGTCACGACGAGCGCTATAAACAGTGGACTGAAAACGCCCACAAGATAGTGAATTGCGAGACCTGCCACGGGCCAGCACTGGGCCACCCGAAGGATCGCAAGATGCCGATTCCTGAAGACTCGGTGAAGCTCTGCACCCTGTGCCACGAAGCGATGCCGGCGCGTCCAGACACGCAACCCCAGATCAATGTGGCCAAGCACGCCAAGGGTCGGCAGTGCGTCCTCTGCCACAACCCGCACGAACCATGATCAGCCTATTGCGCAAGCTCGGTGGCGAGCCTGTAAACGCTCCTGCCCAAGGGCCTGAAGTGGCACTGGGTGGTCGGATCGCAGGGAAATCGGAGAACAACTCATGAGCAAAGACTCAAAGCCAATGATTGATGCCCGGCGCAGTTTCCTGGCTCGTCTCGGTGGTGCTGCCACCTGCGCCGGTGCAGCCGTCGGGGCCGCCAGCCTGGGGGTGGCACCGCGCGTGGTCGCCAAGAGCGAAGCAGCCGACAACGGTGCTTCGTTCCCGACCAAGGATTACGACTGGACCAAGCACAAGTGGGGTTTCGGTGTCGACGCCACCAAGTGCATCGGTTGCCTGCGCTGTGTCGAGGCCTGCAAGAATGAGAATGACGTTCCCGGCAATGCCCACCAGTTCCGTACCTGGGTGGAGCGCTACGTGCACCTCAATGGCGAGGAGCAGGTACGCATCGACAGCCAGTCGGACCCGGTCAATATCGCGGCATCCGGTTCGGAGAAGGAGTTCAGGTTCGCCAATCGCTATCGCGACGACAATGTCGACAAGGCCTTTTTCGTGCCCAAGCTCTGCAACCATTGCGAACACCCGGCCTGTGTCCAGGTCTGTCCGGTGGGCGCCACCTACCAGACCAAGGACGGGGTAGTGCTGGTCGACAAGAACTACTGCATTGGGTGCCGCTATTGCGTCCAGGCCTGCCCCTACGGCGCACGCTATTTCAATGAGGAGACCAAGACCGCCGACAAGTGCACCTGGTGTTATCACCGCATCACCAAGGGCATGCAGCCGGCCTGCGTCGAGGCCTGTCCGGTGGGAGCCAGAGTGTTCGGCGACCAGAAGGACAAGAAAAGCCCGATCAGCGAGTTCCTGCGCGCGAACCGGGTCCTGGTGCTCAAGCCCGAGTCCGGCAATGCGCCGAACGTCTTCTACGTTGGCATCGACAAGGAGGTCAACTGATGGATCCCGTCATTCACTTCGCGCAGTTCACTGGCTGGGTCTATCCCAATGAGACCATCTTCGAGTGGTCGGTGCTGATCGCGGTATATCCGTACCTGACGGGCCTGGTGGCCGGGGCCTTCACCGTTTCGAGCCTGTTCCAGGTATTTGGCTTCGAGCGCCTGCGCCCGGTTGCCCACCTGGCATTGCTCACCTCGTTCTGCTTCATGATCTTCGTGCCTTTACCGCTGCTGGTTCACCTCGGGCACCCGGAGCGCTCATTCAATTCGATGCTCACGCCGCACCTGACCTCGGCCATGGCGATGTTCGGGTATTTCGCGAGCTTCTATGTGCTGCTGCTGCTGCTCGAGTTGTGGTTCGCCTATCGCCCGTTCATCGTCCGGAAGGCACAGACCGCGCCGGGTCTGCTGGGGCGGTTCTATAAGGTTCTCAGCCTGGGCTCTTACGACGTATCGGAGCACTCCGTAGGCGTTGACAAGAAGTGGATCTTTGCGCTGGCCGTCACTGGTATCCCGGCGGCCCACGGTCTGCACGGTTATGTCGGCTTCATGTACGGCTCGCTCAAGGCGCGCGAGTGGTGGTCTTCAGACCTGATGCCGGTGATCTTCCTGTTCTCGGCCATCATCTCCGGGGTGGCGCTGCTGGTTGTCATCTACACGGCGTCGTGCAAGTTCCGCAAGATTCCGATCGATGCCGACTGCGTCAAGGGGCTGGCCTATACCATCTGGGCCTTCATCATGGTCGCGCTGGTGCTGGAAGCGCTGGCCTTCGCCAGCCTGGTCTACAAGGGCAGGGAAGGGATCGACATGATCTGGCAGTACGTCACTGGGCCGCTACTGGTGCCGTATTTCATCCTCCAGTTTTCGATCGGCATGATCCTGCCGCTGCTGTGGCTGTCCTACATGATCTGGCGTGGCACTACCGGCCGAGCGATGGTCACTGGCGTGACAATCTGTGCGGTGCTGGTGCTGTTCTCGGTGTTCATGATGCGTTGGAACGTTGTCATTGGCGGCCAGGAGCTCTCCAAGACCGGCAAGGGGCTGCTGTTCTATGCGATGCCGTTCCTGGGTCGGGAAGGTTCGCTGGTGGCAATAGTGCTGTCACTGGCCCCGATCGCCGTGCTGCTGGCAGCGGTAAAGCTGTTCCCGCCGTGGGTCGATCACCCGACTCACGCCCACGCCTGATAGATGCGAACGGGGCCGACGCATCAGCGCCGACCCCGGTTCGGATAAGACGGCGGCTGGTGCGTCAGCCAAAGGGCGCCACGCCGATCAGCACGCGGTGCATGTAGAGCGCGAACACATACCAGGCTACAACGGCCACGGGTATGGTAATTATGTCGTTGGCCCATGACCCAGGATCCCTGGTGGTGCCAGCGGCTCGGTCGCGCTGGCGCAGCGAGCGGTAATCCATCACCGCCCAGGCGAGGATCGCGCCGAACAGCAGCAGATCGTTCAGATTCCCGTTGGCCAGCAGGTGGCCCAGCGCCCAGATCTTCACGCCGATTATCATCGGGTGTCCGACCAGGCCACGAATGCGGCTGTTGGGAACATAGGCCGAGACGATCAGCACGAAGGCAACCAGCGTGAACAGGCCGGCCACATCGCGAGCCCATTTGGCACCTTGCCAGAGCACGACTGGCGTCAACCGCGCGATCCCGAAGCCGTAGGCCATCAGCACCAGGCCGGCGAGCGAGAGCAGCGCAAAGATGCCCTTCCACACCGGCAGGCCCAACTTCGCAATCCGTTGTGTGCGCAAGTCATCGGCGAAGATCCGGATTGAATGAACTCCGAGGAACACAAGCAGGCCGAGTATCAGATAGAACATTGTTGCGGCTCCCCTTGGACAGTAGTTGGAATGGCGTAATCGTACGGAAAGTTTCCCGAGTCTGCCTGGTCTGGCCGACAAGGGTCGCCAGCTGATTCTCGCAACAACAAGGCGGCGGTGAAGCCTGCTGCGATCGGTGCGATCATACGGGATTGACTGAAGAACAACTGACCACTTATCGCGAGGCAAGTCATGAAAACACGAATCACGGAACTCTTCGGCATCGAGCACCCCATCATCCAGGGCGGGATGCACTACGTCGGCTTTGCCGAACTCGCCGCCGCAGTCTCGAACGCCGGGGGGCTAGGCATCATCACCGGGCTGACGCAGAAGACCCCCCAGGACCTGGCGAAGGAAATCGCGCGCTGCCGCGATATGACCGACAAACCGTTCGGGGTCAACCTGACGTTTCTGCCCATCGTGACAACCCCCGACTACCCGGGCTACATCGCAGCGATCATCGACGGCGGAGTCAAGATCGTCGAGACCGCCGGGCGCAATCCCCAGGAATACATGCCCCTGCTCAAGAAGGCCGGCATCAAGGTGATTCACAAGTGCACCTCGGTGCGCCACTCCCTTAAGGCGGAGGCGATCGGGTGCGACGCGGTTTCGGTCGACGGCTTCGAGTGCGGCGGGCATCCGGGCGAAGATGACATCCCCAACATGATCCTGCTGCCGCGCGCCGCCGACGAGTTGAAGATCCCCTTTGTCGCCTCCGGCGGCATGGCGGATGCGCGCAGCCTGGTCGCGGCCCTGGCGATGGGCGCCGACGGGATGAACATGGGCACGCGCTTCATCGCCACCAAGGAGGCGCCGGTGCACGACAACGTCAAGCACGCCATCGTCGCCGCGTCGGAACTCGATACCAGGCTGGTGATGAGGGGCCTGAGGAACACCGAGCGCGTTCTCAACAACAGCGCCGTCGAGCGGCTGCTGGAAAAGGAGAGGGCGCTGGGCGACAAACTGACCTTTGCCGACGTCATCGCCGAGGTGGCTGGCGTCTACCCCAAGGTGATGAGCGAAGGCCTGGTCGATGCCGGCGCCTGGTCCTGCGGCATGGTCGCCGGGCTGATCCACGACGTCCCGAGTTGCAAGGAACTGATCGATCGGATCATGCGCGACGCTGAAGCGCTGATTCGCGGGCGGCTGGAAGGGATGCTGGCTGCTTAGAACCGACCGCGGACGCCACGCGCGGAGCGAATATCAACCTAAAGAGGTGGGGCAGGTCATGCGGGCGCTTCATCTGCTTGACTCCATTACGACTATCACCTCGGCCATGGACGGAGGCGTGATCGTCTCCGGCTCCCATGGCGGGCGCTCGGTGGTCGGCTTCACGCTGGCGTGCCGGCCCCACGCGGTGTTCTTCAACGATGCCGGGATCGGCAAGGAGCGCGCCGGGATCGTGGCGCTCGATCAGCTGGAAGGGGCAGGGATGATCGCCGCTGCCTACAGTTGCACCTCGGGGCGGATCGGCGAAGCCGAGGACGGCTGGCGCTGCGGAGTGCTCTCGGCAGTCAACGAGCTGGCCAAGGTGGCGGGTCTCGCACCGGGTCAGTCGGTCGGTGACGCGGTTGAAGCGCTCCGCAGAACATAAGGATTGGAAAATACTCTAAGCAATAACAGGCATCTACCAGAAAAAGCTAATGTAGGTTATGAAGACGGACTGGGGTCGGTTGCGGGCCGCCAGAGGGCGGATATGGCCGGGAAGCAGGGCGATTATCAGGGAATTGCCCCCTGTAGCCAACTTCCTGGTTGATTACGTAGTTGACATAATATACATTATACGCACATCAAAATAAGCTAAGAGGAGCCCGAAACAAACTGCCGGTTCTTTCTGGCTGGGTTAGCCCCTCCGGCAAGCGATACCTCCCGCCAGCCACCCGAGCGGAGCAGCGGCTTCTTACCTCCTTCGTCCGGGATCCGTACCTTGCGGCGCCGCAGGTGCTCGGCTACCGGCGGTCACCGGCTGCTCGACGCTGCCGTACTTGCGCCTGAACTCATCGGCACGAGCTCGCAACCACCGTTCCTCCTCCGGCTGTCCCGACATGCGCATGTAGTCGGCGGCGGCGACGCCCGCCTCGTTGACCGCGCTGGGATCTGCTCCGAGATCGACCAGAAGGTGCATCGCTTCGATGTGCTGGTGTCGTGCGGCCATCATCAATGGCGTAGTCTTATTGGGCGACTCGGAGTCAATATAGGCATTCTTCTCGATCAGGTAGCGCAACACCGGCACATGACCGCCGGTAGCGGCGTAGTGCAAGGCGCTCCAGCCGCTGCGGTTCACCTCGGCGCCGTGCTCCACCAACAGGCGCACGATCTCTAGTTCGCCGCTGATCGCCGCCAGCATCAGCGGGGTTTCGTTGCGCTTATTGGTGACATTGAGGTTGACTCGCGGCGATATTGCCAGCGCCCTCAAGGCGCTCCAGGCGTGCAGTGTCGCGGCCATCATCGGCGCCGGACCATACTCACGCTCCCGGGTATTGGGGCTGACGCCGCGGCGCAGGAGCTGCGCCACTGTCGGGCCGTCGTCGGCCTTGACCGCCTCAAGCAATTCGATGCGCGGATCGGCGTGGACCGGTAGCGTTACCGTCAAGAGGGCCGTAAGGATCGCCAAGACGGCTGTCAGCGACCGCAAGGAGCCCTTCCCGTAACTTATGTATAACTTCAACAAGTTATCCCAATACGTTGAATATACGCTGGAAATTATTGGTCGTTATCTCTGCAATCCGCTCGACGCTGGTGCCCCTGACCAGGGCGAGGCGTTCGGCAACGTGGCGCACAAATGCCGGCTCACAGCGCTTGCCGCGGTGCGGCTCCGGCGCCAGATAAGGAGAATCGGTCTCGATCAGCAGCCACTCATCCGGAATCCGAGCTGCGACTTCGCGTAAATCGGCGGCACTGCGAAAGGTCACGATCCCCGAAAACGAGATGCAGAACCCCAGTTCCATGGCTGCCTCGGCGCTCGCCCAGTCCCCGGTGAAGCAATGCATCACCCCGCCGACTGCCTCGGCGCCCTCCTCGCGTAGGATGCGGACAGTATCTTCGGAAGCCGATCGCATGTGAACAATCAAGGGCTTGTTGGCGGCCCGCGCCGCCCGGATATGTACCCGGAAGCGCTCGCGTTGCCAGTGAGGAGCATCGGTCAGGCGATAGTAGTCGAGACCGGTTTCGCCGATGGCCACGACCTTGGGATGCGCCGCGCGGGCTACCAGAGTGGCAACGTCGGGCTCATCGACATCGGGGTAGTCGGGATGGACTCCGACCGAGGCAAATAGCCGGGGGTCACTCTCGGCTAATGCGAGCAGGCGGGGAAAATCCTCGAGATTGACCGCCACGCACAGCGCTGCGACCACGTCGTTGGCCGCCATGCGCGCCAAGAGCGCTTCGAGCTGGGCAGCTAACTCCGGGAAATCAATATGGCAGTGGGAATCGACGAACATGACCGGCCCGTTGGAACGAGCACCATTGTAGCTTTTGGGCAGGTGGCGACGCCCGGTTCAGATCGTGTGGGTCGGCCGGCTCGACTTGAGGGCACCACCGAGCAGCGTTTCGATGCGGGTCCTGGCGGCTTCGCCGGCGGCGTCGCGCGCGAACTGGATGCCCAGGCCCTGCTGGCGGCCCGGGGTTCCCGGCGGGGTGATCCAGATTACCGTCCCGGTGACCGGCAGCTTGTCGGGTTCGTCCATCAAGGTCATCACCAGGTAGAGCTGGTCGCCCATGTGGGCCGCGCGAGTGGTGGGAACAAACAGCCCGCCGCCATCGACAAACGGCATGTAGGCGGCGTAAAGAGCGGCGGTCTCCTTGATGGAGACCTGCAACACTCCCGGGCGCGCCCTGCTTGGTTCTGGGGCGCCCTGATTGCCTTTGTCAGTATCCATCGGCTTCTTGGTCATGGATTCCCGCTGGGGTGAGACTTGAACTGCACGCTCTGCGCCGGACTCGTATCCCGTTGTCCTGCTGCCCCTAGAAGTTAACGCGGCCCGCTGGTTTCAAACAGTGAACAATAATCGACAAGCGCATTCTCGCATAGCAACCTGGGATTGAGGGGATGTTCGGCGTAGCGGGTCAAGCGGCGAATCCTCGTCTCGAGCTCGGAAATGCGGCCCAGATCGGTCTGCCTGGCCAGAGTCTCCAGCCGAGCGCCCTGCTCCGGGTAAAAACGCGGCGCGGCGCCGGACCGAACCCGCGCCAATTCGGCCACCCACGTCTGCAAGATAGCCACCCATTGGGCCGATTCGACTCCGACCAGCCGCTCCGCCGTTGCGATGAGCGAAGCCTGCGGCAGTTTGGCGATGGCCTCCAGCACCAGACGATGAGCGGCGCCCAGTTCGGGCTCGGCGAGATCGCGCGCCCGCAACGGTGCACCGCCAGCGGCGGCCAGCAAGCGCGTGGCCTCGGTCCTGCTCAGGCCGTGCTCTTCGACCAGCCAGTCCACCGCCTGCTGCGTTGACGGCGCCCTCAGGGCCACCACCGCACAGCGCGACCGTATGGTCGCCGGCAGCCAGTCGGGTCGCGAACTGACCAGCAGGAACCGGGTGTCGCCCGACGGTTCCTCCAGGGTCTTGAGCAAGGCGTTGCCCGAAGCGGCATTGAGGGAATCGGCGGGATCAACCAGGATTACCTTGGAGCCGCCGCGATGCCCGCCGACCGAGACGAACCCGGCAAGTGCGCGCACCTGGTCGATGCGGATATCGCGCGCCGGCTTGGCACCCTTCCCTGTCGGTTCGTGAAAGGGGTCGATGGCTTCCGGAATCAGGGTCCGGAAATCGGGGTGGTTGCCCTGCGCGAACCAGGTACACGCCGAACAGTGCCCACAGGCCCGGCCATTGGCGTCGATTCTCTCGCACAGCAACGCCCCGGCCCAGGCCCGTGCGAAAGCCGATTTGCCGATTCCCGGAGCTCCGGTGAGGAGCAGCGCGTGATGCCGTCCCTGGCGCGACGCACGCAGTTTGTCAAAATCAGGTTGATGCCAAAAATACATATTTAACAATAATCTGCGAGGTCTTTTTCAAGTAATTTCCGAATTGCAATAACGCTCATCGTGCCGTCGATAACCACGAATCGCTCCGGGTCTGAGGCCACGCGCCGGGCATAAGCGTCGGCCACCCGGCCGAAAAAGGCGTCGTCCTCGGACTCAAAGCGGTCGGCGGCCCGCGCCGGGGTGCGCCGGGCCGCGGCGATCGCGGGGTCGACGTGGAAGAGATAGGTTCGATCGGGCTTCAAGCCCGGATGAACCCAGGACTCCAGGGTGGCGATCTGCTCGCTTGGGGCCCCGCGCCCTCCCCCCTGGTAGGCGTAGGTCGAGTCGGTGAAGCGGTCGCACAGCACCCATTCGCCGCGCACCAGTGCCGGGCGGATGGTGCGCTCGAGGTGGTCGCGCCGAGCTGCGAAGACCAATAGCAGCTCGGTCTCGAGCGACATCGGGCGCTGCAGCAGCAGTTCGCGCAGTTCCTCGGCCAGATCGCTGCCCCCTGGTTCACGGCTGCAGACCACCGGGATGCCACGGGCCTTGAGCTGGTCGCCGAACCAATCGAGGTGCGTGCTCTTGCCGGCGCCGTCGATGCCTTCGAAAGTTATGAATCGTCCGCGCATCTTCTCTGTCTGGGTGTCGAGCCTTCAGCGGCGCTTGAGCTGGTAGCGGACAACGGCGCGGTTGTGGCTCGCAAGATCGTCCGAGAATTCGCTGGTGCCGTCGCCCCGGGAAACAAAATACAAGGCCGAGATCGGCGCGGGATTGAGCGCCGCCCGGATCGACGCCCGTCCCGGCAAGGCGATCGGGGTTGGCGTCAGGCCATTGCGAGTATAGGTGTTATAGGGTGTGTCGGTGAGCAGATCGATCTTGCGCAGGTTGCCATTGAACTTGGGTCCCAGGCCGTAGATCGTGGTCGGGTCACTTTGCAGCGCCATGCCGCGCCGCAGCCGATTGACGAACACCGCCGCCACCTTGGGGCGTTCGGCATCAACCCCGGTCTCCTTCTCAACTATCGACGCCAGGATCAATGCCTGGTACGCGTCGGTGTAGGGCAGCCCGGCCGCTCGTGCTCCCCAGGCGGCATCGAGTTCCTGGCGCAGTTCCCGGTAGGCGTGGCGGAAGATCTCGAGATCGCTGGTTGCGGCGGCGAAGCGATAGGTGTCGGGCAGGAACAGGCCCTCGGCGCGCTTCTCGTCGGCCCCGATCAGGGCCAGCAACTCGGTCTCGGTTATGCCGGCAGTGTCGTGGCGCAAGTCGGGTTGCTGGTCGATCGCGGCGCGCATCTGCGCGAAGGTCCAGCCTTCGATGAAGCGCAACTGGGCCAGGAGCACATCGGCGCGCACCATCCGATCGAGCAACTCGCGCAGAGTGCTCGGGGACCTGATCTGGTAGGTGCCGGCCTTGAGCCGCCCGGCATCACCGCGCACCCTGGCCGCAGCCCAGAACAGCGACTCATTGACGGTCAGGCCCTGGGCGGCGAACCCGGCGGCGATCGCGCGCAGGCTCGACCCGCGTTCGATCGTGACCCGCAACTCGGGCTGCGCCTGCTCGAGCGGCGCAAAAGCATAGGTCCAGTAGCCAAAGGCACACAGCGCTCCAGCGATTGCCGCCAACACCCAGAAATAGCCTTGCTTGATCCTCATTCACTCCCCGCCAGTCACCGGTTCATATAATAAGGGCATCGATCAATTTCACCGTTGCGGGGCCGAGGATGCAGACTGATGTACTGCTTGCGGATTGGGACGAGGCCGCTGCCGCTGCCCTGAGCGCGACCTGTGGCGCCCAGTCGAGTTCCAACGCCTATGGTCCGGCGGCGCAGTTCGCCGTTGCTGCCGCACCTGCCACTGACGGGCTGGTTGCCCCTTTGCCCGACCTGGGGCTGCTGGTGGCCAAGGGCGCCGACGCCGCCAGTTTTCTCCATGGGCAGTTCACCAATGACGTTGAGCAACTGGGCGTGGACCAGGCCCGCTGGTACGGCTACTGCACGCCCCAGGGGCGGATGCTTGGCCTGCTGCTGGGCTGGCGTGACACCGACCAGATCGTTCTTTGCACCTCACGCACGCTCAGTGCGTCGCTGCGCAAGCGCCTGTCGATGTACGTCATGCGTGCCAAGGCCAGGATCGAGGATCGCTCCAATTACGCGGTGATCTTCGGGCTCGCCGGCGCCACGGTGCCGGCGGCTCTTGCCGGCCTCGGCTTGCTTGCCCCGGCGCCGCTGGCGGTTGCCAGCGCCGGGGAACTTACCATTATCGGGCTGGCGCCGGCGGCGCTGGCGAGCGAATGTCCCCGGTGGCTGCTGAGCGCGCCTGCTGAGCGCGCCGCTGAAGTTTGGCAGGCCCTCGCGGCCGGGCTGGCGCCGGCTTCCAGTGAGCAGTGGCGCCGGCTCGACATCCTGGCCGCGACGCCGCGAATCGTGGCTGCCACCGCAAACCGCTATCTGCCCCAGACGCTCAACCTCGACCTGGTCGGTGGCGTCAATTTCCAGAAGGGCTGCTATCCCGGCCAGGAGATAGTCGCCCGGACCCATTATCGCGGCACTGCCAAGCGGCGGATGTATCGCGGCCAGGTGGCCGGCGACGAACCGGCGCCGCTGGCCGACATCGTGGCCGACGGCGCGGCCGAGCCGGTGGGGACGGTGATCATGGCGGCGCCACGGCCCGGTGGTGGCGCCGACCTGCTCTTCGAGGCTCAGACCAGCGCCGTCAGCCAGGCGCTCGAGTCCGGTGCCGCGCCGTTGCGCGTGGGTGGGCACGCGATTGCGGTCGAACTGTTGCTGGCCCCCGACACAGTAAGCTGATGTGCCTGATCGCTTTTGATTTCGCTCCCGCGGGACGCTTCCAGCTGGTACTGGCTGCCAACCGCGACGAGGTGTTCGTCCGCGCTACCGCCCCCGCCCACTGGTGGGCCGACGCTCCCGGCGTCTTCGGTGGGCGCGACCTGGTGGCCGGTGGCGGCTGGCTGCTGGTGGCTCGCAACGGGCGCATCGCGGCGCTGACCAATTACCGCCAGGGTTCGGCGGCGGCCCAGGCAGAACAGTCTTCGCGCGGCGAACTGGTCGCCAATTTCGTCCGCGCCGCCCATCCCAGCGAGACCATCGAGCAGCATGCCCAGCGGGTTGCCGCGCACGCCCAGCGCTACGCCGGTTTCACGCTGCTGCTTTTCGAATTCGGTGCTCGGCCAACCGCCTGGTGGGTCAGCAACCGGCCGGAGGTTGCGGCCGCGCCGATCAGCCCCGGAATCCACGCGATCTCCAATGCCGGCCTCGACGCGCCCTGGCCCAAGGCGACGCGCCTGCGGGACGCCTTGAGCAGGGCTCGTGACGGCGCCAATGCAACACAGGCTGCGGATAGCAGCACCCTGATGGAGGCGCTGACCGATCGGAGCCTGCCGGCCGACCTCGAACTGCCCGATACCGGCGTGGGAGTGGCGCGCGAGCGCCTGCTGGCCCCGGCTTTTGTCACCGGTGACGCAGAATTCCCGCCCCTGCCCTATGGAACCCGCTCATCGATCGTGATCAGCGTGCGCGACGACGGTGCGGTTGCGCTCAGCGAGCGCACCTGGACCGTGCCGGGCGCGCCCACCGCCGGCCATCGCGATCGCAGCGCGTTCTTTAGCCTCGACTAGGCGGTGCCCCTAGGGCGGGCTCAGCGCAGCAGGCCGAAGACCTTGCCGAGCAGCTGTGAGCCAGCCTGGAGGGGATTGGCACGCAGCGCCTTTTCCTCCCGGCCGATCATCAGGTAGAGGCCGTCGAGCGCGCGCGCGGTCACGTAGCGATCCATGGTGGCCGACTCCTTTTTCACCAGTCCGAACTTGGCGCCTTGACCGGCGAGCCGGTCATAACTTTGGGAAATCCCCAGTTTCGAGACCTGCTCCGCGACCGTCGGTTGGAATTGCTCGGTGAGGCCGGCCTCGGTCTTGCTGCGGAAGAACCGGGTGACCGAGTCGTCGCCGCCGGTGAGGATCGCCTTGGCGTCCTCGACGCTCATGGATTTGACCGCGTTGACGAGCAGGGTCCTGGCTTGGGGAACTGCGCGTTCGGCGGCTTGGTTCATCGCCTTCTTGAGAGCGTCGAGGTCAGCGCCCTTGCCCATCATCCGCATCGCTTTCTCGCCCTGGCGCAGTCCGTCGGGGAGCGGAATGCGAACCTCGGGGTTATTCATGAAGCCGCCGGCAGTTCCCAGCTTGCTCACCGCGGCGTCGGCGCCGCGGGTCAGCGCCTCGCGCACTGCGCCGCTCGCCTCACCGGCGCTGACTGCGTCGAGCGCCCCGGCGCTTGCCGTTGCGGGCATGCCGAGCGCGGTCGCCACGGCGAGCAGCGCGGCCAACATCACCGGTTGTAACGAGTAGCGCCGATGGGGTCGCTGGTAGTCCTGAGTTGCGGTCATGTTCAATCCTCCACGTTGGGGTCAAGTTTCCGGCGCATCAGCAGGTGGGCGATTCCTTCCTCGAAGAACTCCTCGCCCTCGGCGACAAAGCCGTGCCGGTGATAGAAATCGAGCACCGCCACCTGGGCGTGAAGCACCACGGTGCGAGCGCCGCGCTCGGCCGCTACCGCGATCAGGCGCTCCAGGATCAGGCTGGCAATGCCCCGGCGCCGGTGCGACATCGCCACTGCCATCCTGCCGATTCTGAGCTCCGGGAGCAAGCGAGCTGTGCCAACCGCTTCGTCACCACGGTAGGCAACGCAATGCAGCGAGACCGCGTCGAGTTCGTCCCACTCACTTTCCTCGGAACAGCCCTGCTCATGGATGAAGACCGCGCGCCTAACCAGTTCAGCGGCGGGGCGCAAATCATTCCACGACCCCAACTCGAGCCGCAGGCCGGGCAATTCCTCGGCTCCGGTCATCACCGCTTCATATTATCAAAGTGGTGCGACGCGCTCGAAGTCGCGCAGCGCAGCACGCAGGCGTTCCGGGATTCGCACCGACGCGCCATCCTCGGCATAGACGTAGATGTTCTCGCCGCTCACCAGGTGCTCATCGCCGCGATAGATCTCGAAGAGCACCGTCATGCTCGAGCTGCCGATCCTGCCGACCCGTGCACAGACGTCGAGTTCGTCGTCAAAGCGAGCCGGCAGGTGGTATTCGAGCAAGGCGCGCACCACGAACATCCGTTCGAAGATCGCGCTCAGCCAGGCGGCATCGCCGGCGCACAGCTCGCGCCAGTACTCGGTAATTGCGACGTCGCAGTAGGTCATGTAGTGGCCGTTGAAGACCACGCCCTGCATGTCGGATTCTGCCCACCGTACCCGCAACCGATGGCTGAAGCGGAAGTTCTCGCGTGGCATTGTTGCCCTCCTGGTGGTAGCGCGCCGGCTGCGTCCGATGCCGCTCAGGCGCCGCTTCTCGGAGCAACCCCGGGCTTGTAGGTAAACGGATCGCTGGGATTGCGCAGCGCCAGGATGTCCTGCAGGCGCAGTCCAACCGAATCGAGGATCTTGGGGTGCGAGAGCACGTAGAAACGGTTCGCGCGGATCGCCTCGAAGGTCAGCTCTGCCACCTGCGCCGCCGTAACCCGGCCCGAGGTTACGGCCTTGGCGGTCGCATCGCGAGCCATGCGCTGCGAGGCAGTCAGGGGCTCGGTATTGCGCAGTTCGTCGGGACGATTGCGCTCTGATTGGTGGATTCCGGTCGGCACGAAAGCGGGGCAAAGAACCGAGGTCCCGATCTTTGAACCAGCCAGCCTCAGGTCGTGAAACAGGGTTTCGCTCAGAGTCACGACCGCGTGCTTGCTGACGTTGTAGACCCCCATTCCCGGGGGCGAGAGCAGGCCGGCCACCGACGCGGTATTGACGATGTGGCACTCGCAGTCCTGGGCGAGCATCAACGGCACGAACTCGCGTACCCCGTGAATCACGCCCCACAGGTTCACTCCGAGCACCCACTGCCAGTCGGCCAGCGAGCTCTCCCAGATCAGTCCGCCCGAACCGACCCCGGCGTTGTTGAAGAGCAGATGCGCCGCGCCGAATTCCTTCATCGTGCGCTGCGCCAGGTTGGCGATATCTTCGGCCCGGCTGACGTCGGTGAGGACGGTGATGCAGGGGGTGCCGGCGAGTTCGCGTTCGAGCGCCGCCAGTCCCTCGCGATCAACGTCGGCCAGGACCAGCTTCATCCCCTGACTGGCCCCGAGGCGCGCGAACTCGCGGCCGAAGCCACTCGCCGCTCCAGTGATGACCGCCACCCGGCCGCCAAGTTCTTGCATCGCTCGCTCCCTTTGTCAGATCAGCTTGACGACCTGCTTGCCGAAATTGCGCCCGCTCAGCAGCCCCATGAACGCCTCCGGAGCCGCCTCCAGCCCCTGCGCCACGGTCTCACGATACTTGAGTGCTCCGGTTGCTACCAGCATGCCGATTTCGCCCAGAGCCTTGGGCCACATTTCGAGATGATCGGAGACGATGAAGCCCTTGACCAGGAGCCGATTCATCAGGATCGAGCGGACATTGCGGAGCGCGATTTCCTGTCCGTCGTAGCCGGCGATCAGGCCACAGAGCGCCACCCGCCCAAAGGGATTCATCCGCGCCAGTGCCGAGTCGAAACAATCGCCGCCGACGTTCTCGAAGAGCCCGTCGATGCCCTCCGGCGTGGCGGCCTTGAGGTCCTTGTAAAGATTGCCGGCCTTGTAGTCGACGCAGGCGTCGAAGCCGAATTCCTCGACGACCGCGCGGCACTTCTCCTCGCCGCCGGCAATTCCCACCGCCCGGCAGCCGTGGCGACTGGCCAACTGCCCGACCACCGAGCCCACTGCACCGCTGGCCGCCGACACGACTACGGTCTGACCGGCCTTGGGAGCGATGATCTGGTTGAGTCCGTACCAGGCCGTGGCACCGGGCATGCCCACCACTCCGAGGTAGGCCGGCATCGGGATGTGGGTGGTGTCGATCACCCGCAAGGTCGACCCGTCGGAAATGCCATAGAGCTGCCAGCCGAGCATTCCGACCACGCTCTGCCCCGTCTTGAAGGCCGGATTGCGGCTCTCCAGTACAACCCCGACCGTGCCGCCGCCCATCACCGCGTCGAGCTCCTGGCTGGCGGCGTAGGACTTGGAGTCATCCATGCGACCGCGCATGTAGGGGTCGACCGACAGGAAGTGGTTGCGCACCAGCACTTGCCCTTCCTTTACTTCCGGCACCGCTGACTCGACGAGCCTGAAATTGGCGCTCGAAACCTTGCCCTGGGGCCTGCTGGCCAGCACGATCTGGCGGTTGGTTTCTTTCATGTTCATTTCCTTTGGTTGACTGCAATGCTCCGCGAGGGCCGCGATGGGAGCTGTCAGGTGCCGATCTTGCGCTGCCTCATGTACTTGAATGTGCCGCTGCCGCGCGCGACCAGATGGCCGCGTTCGTCGTGGATGTCGGCTTCGCAAAATGCCATGCTGACCGTGCGATGAAGGCAGTGTCCGGTAGCCATCAGCTTGCCGTGGGCCGGCTCCATGAAAGTGGTCTTCATCTCGATCGTGACCATGCCCTGCTCGGCCCCGCTGACGCCGATTTCCCCCGCCTCGGGGTGCGCCAGCGAACGCCCGGCCATGGCCATCGCCACATCGAGCAGGGTCATCAGGACTCCGCCATGAGCCACGCCGAAGGAGTTGCGGTGATGGGCTTCGGTGTCGAGCTCGAGCGTCGCGCGACCGGCGCTGTGATCGACCATCTCCACGCCCAGCCAGTGCAGGAACGGAATCGTCACCGGGAAGCGGCTGCCGCCGGTCATGCTGCCAGCTCCGGCCGCTGCGTTGTCGTCGAACTCTCCATGCTCGCCCCCTTAGACCGCCGTAACCCCACCATCAACGGCGAGAATCTGTCCGCTGATGTGCTTCCCGGCCTGCGAACACAGCAGCACGGCCGCGCCTTGCAAGTCTTCATCGTCACCGAGCCGTTGCAGCGGTGTCGCTGCCTTGATGCGCTCGCCGAGCACCGCGAGCGTCCCGCGCGTCATTTTGGACGGGAAGAACCCCGGGGCCAGCGCGTTCACGGTGATGCCGTATCGTCCCCACTCGCCCGCCAGCGTGCGGGTGAAATTGACCAGCGCGCCCTTGGTGGTGTTGTAGGCCAGGGTCTCGCCCATGCCGACTGGATTGCCGCGTAAACCGGCAATCGACGCCACGGTCAGGATTCGTCCATAGCCGCGCGGAATCATCGAACGCTTGCCGATGGCCTGCGTGAGCAGGAAGACGCCGGTCAGGTTCAAGTTGATCAGCTTCATCCAGCCCTCGTAGGGATAGTCCTCGGCGGGCGCGCCCCAGGCGGCGCCGGCATTGTTGACCAGGATGTCGCAATGGCCGAGCTTCTCCAGCGCCGCGTCGACGAAAGTGGCAATGGCGGCGGGATCACTGAGATCGGCCGGAATCGCGTGGGCCTTGATCCCGAGGCGCTCGAGATGATCGCGCGCATGCTCCAGTTCATCCGGCTTGCGGGCCGCGATCACGATTTCCGCTCCCATTTCGCCCAGCGCTTCGGCAATCTGAAGGCCCAGGCCGCGCGATCCTCCGGTGACGATCGCCTTGCGCCCGCCCAATTCAAACAGCTTGCGTACCGACATGCCAACTCCCCTTTTTCAAAGGCGGTTCGTCCGGCGCTGACGCCGGGGAAAACACCAGACAGCAAGATTACCGCTTCAGAACCACTCGTCGCGCATCTCGAGCGCGGTAGCGTCGAGTTCATCGAGCAGGTCGAGCATCGGGCCGATGCGCGGCAACTCCCAGCGCAGGAAGTAGCGCCCGGCCTGGAGCTTGCCATTGTAGAAGGCCAGTTCACCGGCGGAAATTTCAACCCCACCGTCAGATGAGATAGCCGCGAGCGCGCAGCACGCCTGGTCGAGCCACTGCCAGGCCACGACGTAGTGGCCAAAGGCCTCGAGAAATACCGTGGCGTTGGCCAGGCCTCGTTCGACGTTGGCGCCGTCCTGCAGGCGCACGAGACATACCTGGAAACGCGCTCCCCAGCTGGCCAAAGCGGCTCCGTAGCCCGTCCACTCGGAGTCGGCCCCGGCAACGTCCGCTGCCCGGGCGATCGTGGCTCCGATCCGCTGCGCCAGCACCCGCAGCGCCAGTCCGCCCTCGAGGCGCACCTTGCGGCCCAGCAGATCGAGCGCCTGGATGCCGTGGGTGCCTTCATGAATCGGGTTGAGCCGGTTGTCGCGGTAGTACTGCTCGACGTTGTAGTCCCGGGTATAACCGTAGCCGCCCATCACCTGGATGGCCAGGTCATTGGCCGCCAGGCACCACTGCGATGGCCAGCTCTTGGCTACGGGAGTCATCAGGTCAAGCAAGCGGGCGGCATCGACGCGCTCCGCGGGGTCGGCCGCGCTGGCGGCGTCGTCGACCAGCCGCGCACACCACAGGGTCAGGGCCAGGCCACCTTCGACATAGGCTTTCTGGGCCAGCAGCATCCTGCGCACATCGGCATGGCCGACGATCGCGATCGGCGCTTCGGCCGGGTTACGCGACCCCAGTGGCCGGCCCTGCGGGCGGTTACGCGCGTAATCGAGGGCATGCAGGTAAGCAGTGTAGCCCAGCGTCACCGCGCCTATACCGACACCGATCCGGGCTTCGTTCATCATATGGAACATGATCGCCAGACCGCGATCGCGCTCGCCCACTAGGAACCCGACTGCACCCTCTTCTCCGCCCGGGCGATAAGCGCCCTCGCCGAAGTTCAGCAGGCAGTTGGTGGTGCCGCGAAACCCCATCTTGTGGTTCAGCCCCGCCACCGCCACGTCGTTGCGCTCGCCCGGATCGCCGCTCTCGTCGAGCAGGAACTTGGGAACGATGAACAATGAAAGGCCCTTGACCCCTGGGACCAGCCGCCCGTCTTCGCCGGGGATCTTGGCCAGCACCAGATGAACGATGTTCTGGGCCAGATCATGATCACCTCCCGAGATCCACATCTTGTTGCCAAAGAGGCGATAACTGCCGTCCGGCGCCGCTTCGGCGCGGGTGGCCACATCGGCCAGGGAGGAACCAGCCTGCGGCTCGGACAGGCACATCGTTCCGAAGAACCGCCCGGACAGCATTGGCGGCACCCAGGCGGCAACCTGTTCCGGGGTCGCGTGCGCTCGCAGGAGATTGACGTTGCCGAGCGTCAGCATCGCGTAGCCGGAAGCAGCGACGCTGGCCGCGCTGAAATACGCCGAGCAGGCTTTCTCGATGACGTAGGGGAGCTGCATCCCGCCCAGTTCTTCCGGTTGGCCGGCGAGCAGCATGCCGGTGGCGGCGAACATTTCCAGCGCCTCTTTCAGCGGCGCCGGTGTCGTTACGAACTCACCGTCGAATTCGGGCTCCTGCTCGTCGAGCAGCTTGTTGATCGGATAGAAATGCTCACGCGCAACCCGTTCGCTGGCGTCGAGCACGGCGTCGAAAGTCTCGCGGTTGTGTTCGGCGAAGACCTGGCGGGTGCTCAGCATCTCCACCTCGAGCCACTCGTAGAGCAGGAATTCCAGATCCCGACGCCTGAGAATCTTCGACGGCACTTCTATTGGGACACCCGCTACGCTCATCCTCTAGCTCCTGTCGCGGGGCAGTTGCGTGGCCCCCCGACTGTTTGAGGTCTTGGGTGCGATCCCAAACGACTCCATCGCAGCGAGCGCGACCTGCTCGCCCTCCTCCTGAAGAAAGTGCCCCCCGGAACTGATCCCCAGGGGCTCGGGACAACCCCGAATGCGGGCCTGCAACGAACGCATCGGGGCTTCGCCGAGGACCGGATCCTGCAGTCCGACGGCCATGAAACTCTGTCCCGCCCACTGCTCCCTCCACCAGGCCAGGGCGTGCCGGGAGATGGCTGCGCCATCGGCCTCCGGATGATCGGGCACCATGTTCGGAAAAGCGCGCGGTGCTGCCTTGAAGCTAGCGTCGGGAAACGGTGCGTCATACGCCGCCGCTTCGGCCGGGCTCAAGCCCGGGCAGCTGCGAGCCAGCAACTTGCCGACCACAAGATCGGGGTTGCGGTTGGAATAGTCGCGCCAGGCGACAAATCCCGGGGTCGGGGCAGCGCCGGTGGCGAGTGCCGTGTTCATGACCAGCAAGCGGGTGAAACGTCCGGGCAACTCAGGCGGCAGGGTCAGCCCCAGGATGCCACCCCAATCCTGCACTACCAGCAGGATGTCACTGAGGTCGAGCCGTTCGATCAGCCTGAGCAGGGAATCGCGATGCCAGCTGAAGGTGTGCGCGGACTCGTCAACGGGCTTGTCCGAGCGACCGAAACCAATCAGATCAGGAGCCACGACCCTCAAGCCGCCGGCCACCAGCACCGGGATCATCTTGCGATAGAGATATGACCAAGTGGGGTTGCCGTGCAGGCACAGCGCCACACCGTTGCGAGCTTCTCCCTCGTCGATGTAGTGGAGCCTGGTTCCTTCGTAGCCCGGCAGGTCGTCGAGGTAATGCGGCGCATACGGGAAGCCCGGCAAGTGAGCGAAGCGAGCTTCGGGGGTGCGCCGCAGTTCCATTGTTTCCCCTTGCTTTGCCGCGTCAGGCAATCTCGAACAAGCCGGCTGCGCCCATGCCGCCGCCGATGCACATCGTCACCACCGCCCACTTCGCGCCGCGCCGCTGCCCTTCGAGTAGCACGTGGCCGGTGAGCCGCTGGCCGCTCATGCCGTAAGGATGGCCAATGGCAATGGCGCCCCCGTTGACGTTGAGCCGCTCGTTGGGAATTCCCAACCGGTCGCGGCAGTACAGAACCTGCACTGCGAAAGCCTCGTTAAGCTCCCACAAATCGATGTCCTCGATCTTCAGGCCGGCGCGCTGCAACAGCTTGGGAATGGCGAAAACCGGCCCGATCCCCATCTCGTCGGGCTCGCACCCGGCCACCGCAAAGGCGCGGAAATAACCCAAGGGCTTCAGTCCGCGTTGCTCGGCCAGCCTGGCATCCATCACTACGCAGGCTCCGGCGCCATCCGAGTACTGGCTGGCATTGCCTGCCGTCACCACGCCGCCAGGTACCGCACTGCGGATCTTGGCGACGCCCTCGAGCGTCGTATCGGGGCGCCGACCTTCATCGTCGGCGAGGGTTACCTCGCGAGTCATCAACTGGCCGCTCGCCTTGTCGGCCACCGCCATGCGCACCGTGATCGGCACGATCTCGTCGTCGAACTTGCCCGCTGCGGCAGCAGCGCTGTTGCGCAGCTGGCTCTGAACGCCGTATTCGTCCATCAGCTGGCGCGGAATCTGGTAGCGCTTGGCGACCATTTCCGCGGTCTGGAGCATCGGCCAATAGACCTCAGGCTTGGTCTTCCTGAGGCCCTTGTCGATCGCCATGTGGCGGTTGGACTCATTTTGCACGCACGAGATCGACTCCAGGCCGCCGGCGACATAGATCGACCCCTCCCCGGCGATTACGCGCTGCGCGGCGAGCACGATGGTCTGCAGGCCGGATGAGCAAAACCGGTTGACCGTCATGCCGCCCACCTGCACCGGCAAACCGGCCGCCAGCGCCACCTGGCGAGCGATGTTGGCGCCGGTCGCGCCTTCGGGGAAGGCGCAACCCATCAGGACGTCCTCGACTTCGCCCGGGTCGACCCCGGCCCGCTCGACGGCGGCACGAACCACGTGCCCGCCCATGGTCGCCCCGTGGGTCAGGTTGAGCGCACCGCG
>JAHYJF010000017.1 GCA_019428955.1 Burkholderiaceae bacterium | reverse complement strand
GGCCGCGGTGGTCGTCGATCCCGCGATCGACATCGTCGTCGAACTGATCGGCGGCACGGGCGTCGCGCTGAAGCTGGTGCTGGCTGCGATCGAGGCCGGCAAGCATGTGGTAACCGCCAACAAGGCGCTGCTCGCGATGCATGGCAACGAGATTTTCGCGGCCGCCTCGCGCCGGGGCGTGATTGTGGCGTTCGAGGCGGCGGTGGCCGGCGGCATTCCGATCATCAAGGCGTTGCGCGAGGGGCTGAGCGCCAACCGCATCGAATCGATTGCCGGGATCATCAACGGTACGACCAATTTCATTCTCTCGGAAATGCGCGACAAGGGGCTGGCGTTTGACGCGGTGTTGGGCGAGGCCCAGCGCCTGGGCTACGCCGAGGCCGATCCGACCTTCGATATCGAGGGAGTCGACGCGGCCCACAAGGTGACCATCCTGGCGGCACTGGCGTTCGGCATCCCGGTGCAGTTCGACAAGTGCTACATCGAAGGCATCTCCGCGCTCGAGTCGACCGACATCAAGTTTGCCGAACAGCTTGGCTATCGCATCAAGCTGCTGGCGATCACCCGGCGCCGTAACAGCGGCGAGGGGGCGCACGGCATCGAGCTGCGCGTGCATCCGACGCTGATTCCGGCGCGCCGCCTGATCGCCAACGTCGAGGGCGCGATGAATGCCGTCTGGGTCAAGGGCGACGCGGTCGGCGAGACCATGTATTACGGCAAGGGCGCGGGCGCCGAGCCCACCGCGAGCGCGGTGGTCGCCGACCTGATCGATGTCGCCCGGGTGCTGACTGCCGATCCCGAGAACCGCGTGCCGCACCTCGCTTTCCAGGCCGAGTCGATCTCCGATCTGCCGATCCTGGCGATGGACGAGGTCCTGACTTCCTATTACCTGCGCTTGCGGGTAGCCGACGAGCCAGGAGTGCTCGCCGATCTCGCCCGGATCCTTGCCGACGGGGGAATTTCGATCGATGCGCTGCTGCAGCGCGAACCGGCCGAGGGCGAAGAACAGACCGACATAGTGCTGCTCACCCACGTCACGTTCGAGCGCCAGATCAAGCTGGCGATCGCGCGCATCGAGGCGCTTCCGACGGTGCTGTCCAAGGTGGTGCGCATTCGCGTCGAGGAACTGGCATGAACCTGAGCTACGTCTCGACCCGTGGCGCGATGGAGCCGGCCGGCTTCAGCGAGATCCTGCTCGCCGGCCTTGCTCCCGACGGCGGCCTGGTGGTGCCCCGGGACTACCCGCAGATTGACCCAGCCGCTCTTGAGAGCTGGCGCGCGCTCGACTATCGCGGATTGGCGTTCGAGGTTCTCAGCCGCTACGCCACCGACATCGAGCCGGGCGAACTGCGCGCGCTGATCGATCGCACCTACACGGCCCAGGCTTTCGGTTCGGACGAAATCACCCCGGTGATCGAACTCGAGCCCGGCCTGCACCTGCTGCGCCTGTCCAACGGCCCGACTCTGGCCTTCAAGGACGTCGCGATGCAGTTGCTCGGCAATCTGTTCGAGTACGTGCTCGCGCGCGAAGGACGCGAACTCAATGTGCTCGGCGCGACCTCGGGAGACACGGGCAGCGCGGCCGAGTATGCCTTGCGCGGCAAGCGCAACGTGCGGGTGTTCATGCTCTCACCTGATGGGCGCATGAGCCCTTTCCAGCGCGCCCAGATGTACTCGCTGCTCGACCCCAACATTTTCAATATTGCGATCGACGGGGTGTTCGACGACTGCCAGGATCTGGTCAAGGCAGTCTCGGCCGATTTCGCGTTCAAGACGCGCTATTCGATCGGCTCCGTCAATTCGATCAACTGGGCCAGGGTCGCGGCACAGGTGGTCTATTACTTCAAGGCCTATTTCGCCGTCACCACCGATCACCAAGGCACGGTCTCCTTCAGCGTGCCCTCGGGCAATTTTGGCGATGTGCTCGCCGGCCACATCGCGCGGATGATGGGGCTGCCGATCGCCAGGCTGGTGGTGGCAACCAACGAGAACGACGTCCTCGATGAGTTCTTTCGCACCGGCAGTTACCGGGTGCGCGGTTTGGGCGAAACCTTCGAGACCAGCAGCCCGTCGATGGACATCAGCAAGGCGTCGAACTTCGAGCGCTTCATCTACGACCTGCTCGAGCGCGACCCCGATCGGCTCGCGTCGCTGTGGCTGCACCTCGAGCGCGACGGTGCGTTCGATCTCGCCGGCAGCGCTGAGTTTGCGGCGCTCGAGCGCTTTGGCATGGTTTCGGGAACCAGCCGGCATGCCGATCGCATCGCGACCATCCGCAACACCCGCGCGCGCTATGGGATCGTGGTCGACACCCACACCGCCGACGGCTTGCACGTCGCCCAGCGATACCGCGAACCTGGTGTGCCGATGGTTTGCCTGGAAACCGCCCAGCCGGTGAAATTCGCCGCGGCAATTCGCGAAGCACTCGGCGTGGAACCGCCGCGACCCGAGGCAGTCGCCGGCCTGGAGGAGCGCGCCCAGCGGTTTACCCGCATGCCGGCCGACCTGCGCCTGCTCAAGCGTTTCGTGGCTGAGCGCTGCGTGGCGCGCTGACGCCTAACGCGCGCGCTTGATCATTGCTTACGGTCGCGGCGCTCGACCAGCCTGATCGGACTGGCATTGCCCGGCTTGCGGCCACGAAACGGCGCGTAGTAGCGCGCAATCTCGATCATCGTGTCGGCAGCCCTGGAATCGGTGCCCAACCGGATGAAGCGCTTGAGAATTATCTGCTTGCTGCCGTAATCGATTACCCCCAGACCGATCGGCGCGTCGAGTTCCTGCGCAAGGTGATAGAAACCGCTGCGCCAGCCCGGCGTGAGGCGACGGGTGCCTTCAGGAGCGATCGCCACCCAGCACGACGGCTCGGTACGAATCAGGTCGGCGAGCGCGCGGATCGCACCCTGCGGACTGCGCCGATCGATCGGCAATCCGCCCCAGGACCTCATGACTGCGCCCAATGGCCAGCGAAACAGGGTGTGCTTGCCGACGAACTTGACCTCCAGTTCGATCGACCAGATGGCCAGCAGCCCGATGACGAAGTCCCAGTTCGAGGTGTGCGGATAGGCGACCACCACGCCTCGCGGCGCCGGCCAGCCGTGGAAGTCAATCTTCCAGCCCAGCACTCGGAGCGCGGCCCCTGCCAGTCGTCGACGGATCGGGTGTGACATCGGGCGCTCCAGGGTGTGTGATCCAGCGCGGCCAGTATGCCATTAGTGGCAATGGTGTTGGGCGCGTCGGCTAGAATCCACCAATTGCAGGGGGCGGGGCATGCACGTATTCGGATTCGCCGGGTTCTCGGGTTCCGGCAAGACGACGCTGATCGAACAGCTGATCCCGCGTCTGATCGCCCGCGGGCTGCGGGTGGCGCTGATCAAGCACGCGCACCACGAGTTCGATGTCGACACGCCGGGTAAGGACTCGTATCGCCACCGCGAGGCTGGCGCCAGCGAGGTGCTGATCACCTCCGACCAGCGCTGGGTGTTGATGCACGAACTGCGCGGCGACCCGGAGCCCCGTCTCGCTGAGCAGGTGGGATACCTGTCGCCCTGCGACCTGGTCCTGGTCGAGGGTTACAAACGCGCCGAGATTCCCAAGATCGAAGTCCATCGGAGCGCGAGCGGCAAGCCGCTGCTCCACCCCGAAGACCCATTTATCATCGCGGTGGCGAGCGACGAGGAAATCGCAACCGGCCTGCCGCTGCTGGACATCAATGATCCCGACGCCATCGTCGCCTTTATCGTCGTCTACCTGGAGCGAAGCGATGAAATCATCACTGCTCCCGCTTGACGAAGCCCTCGCGGCGCTGCTGCAGCGGGCGCAGCCGATCGCCGACATCGAGACCGTCGCCACCGCCGACGCTCTCGACCGTTTCCTGGCCGCAGATCTCATCTCCACGCTCGACGTCCCGCCGCTCGACAACGCTGAAATGGACGGTTACGCGGTGCGCGCGGCTGACCTCGGGTCGGGTGTGGCACTGCCGGTCGCACAGCGGGTCGCGGCAGGTCATCCCGGAGACCAGTTGGAACCCGGAACCTGCGCCCGGATCTTCACTGGCGCCCCTATCCCGGCCGGCGCCGATGCCGTCGTGATGCAGGAGCAGGCCCAGGTGCTCGCTGATGGCGTGGTCTTCCAGCACGTCCCCAAGCCCGGCGAATGGGTGCGGCGCCGCGGCGAAGACATCCGCGCCGGCGCTGCCATCCTGCTGGCCGGAACCCGCCTCGGGCCACAGCACTGCGGCCTGGCGGCAGCGGTCGGACTGGCGACGGTGCCGGTGGTGCGGCGCCCCCGGGTAGCGTGCTTCTTCACCGGCGACGAACTGGCGATGCCTGGTGAGGTGCTGCGACCAGGGGCCATCTACAACAGCAACCGCTTCGTGCTTGTCGACCTGCTGCGCCGGCTGGGCTGCGAGGTGACCGATCTGGGCAACGTCGCCGACTCGCTTTCTGCGACCCGCGCTGCGTTGCGCGCGGCCGCCGCCGAAAGCGATCTGGTCATCACCTCGGGTGGCGTGTCGGTGGGCGAGGAAGATCACGTGCGCGCCGCCGTCGCGGCCGAAGGCGAGATCGATCTTTGGCGGGTGGCGATCAAGCCGGGCAAGCCGCTGGCTTGCGGCCGGGTACGCCGCGTCGATGGCAGTTCGGCGCAGTTAATCGGACTGCCCGGCAACCCGGTCTCGAGTTTCGTGACCTTTGCGTTGTTCGTGCGGCCCTTCGTGCTGCGCCTGGCAGGCGCCACTGGTGTTGCTCCGAAGGCGGTCGCGCTGCGCGCCGATTTCGACTGGCCGGCGTCGGGTGTGAGGCGCGAATTCCTGCGCGCTAGAATCAACCCCGATGGCGGGCTCGAGCTGTTCGACCACCAGGGGTCCGGTGTCCTGACTTCCCTGGTCTGGGCTGATGGCCTGGTCGACAATCCTCCGGGACAGGCCATCGCACGTGGCGCCACAGTGCGTTTCCTGCCATTTTCGGACCTGACCAACTGAAATGAGGATCAAGCTGCTCTATTTCGCCAGCCTGCGGGAAGCTCTCGGCACCGCCGCGGAATCGCTCGAGCTGCCGGACGCCGTCACCACGGTTGACGGACTCCGCGAACACCTGAGTGCGCGCGGCCCGGAATGGGCCCGGGCGCTGGGTGACGGCAGGGTTGTCAGGGTGGCGCTGGACCAGATCATCGCCCAGCCCGACAGTCCGATCCACGATGGCGCCGAGGTGGCCTTCTTCCCGCCGGTCACCGGCGGTTGAGCGTAGCAGTGAGGCGCGAGCCATGACCGTGAGAGTCCAACGCGAGGATTTCGACGTCGGCAGCGAGTTGGCGGGGCTGCGCGAGCGCAATCCCCAGGTCGGGGCGGTCGCGGCCTTCGTGGGCTCGGTGCGCGATCACAATGATGGTCATAGTGTTGTGCGGATGACGCTCGAGCACTACCCCGGCATGACCGAGAAGGCCATCGCCGGGATCTGCCGCGTGGCCGGCGAGCGCTGGGAGCTGTGCGACACGCTGGTGATCCATCGTTACGGCGAACTCGAACCCTGCGACCAGATCGTCCTGGTCGCGGTCAGCAGTGCCCATCGCCACGCGGCCTTTGCCGCCTGCGAGTTCATCATGGATTACGTGAAGACCCAGGCGCCGCTGTGGAAAAAGGAAACCGGCGCGCAGGGCGAGCGCTGGGTCGAAGCGCGCGACTCCGACGACCAGGCGGCAGCGCGATGGTAGCGGCCTCGCAGCGGGGCGGCCAGTGAACGCGGTCCAGGTCCCCCACGGGGTCGGCGGCTACCTGGCGGTGGCGGCGGGCGCTGTGCTGGGGGCGTGGTCGCGGATGTTGCTCGGCGCCTGGCTCAACCCTTTGCATCCCTACTTCGCGTATGGCACCTGGGCGGCGAACCTGCTCGGCGGCCTGCTGGTCGGGATGCTGGTTGCCGCCTTTGCCCGCCACCCCGAGATCGACGCGGCCTGGCGACTGTTCCTGCTCACCGGGTTCCTCGGCGCCCTGACCACCTTCTCGACTTTCTCGTCGGAATCGCTGTCCCTGCTCCAGCACGGGCGAATTGCCTGGGCCGTAGCGCACTCCGGGGCCCATCTCTTTGGGGCGCTCGCGATGGCGGCCCTGGGATTTCGCCTGCTCAGCCAGCCGATCGCCTGAGGGTTGTCGGAAACCGCTCAGCGGCCTCCCTGCACTATCGGGCCGAACGGATTCGGGAGGTTGTGCGGAGCGCTGCGCCAGTATTGCGGCGGCACGCTCACGCTGGCCCCCAGTTCAGCCGCGGCCAGCCAGGGCCAGTGGGGATTGAACAGCAATGCCCGGGCGAGCGCGATCAGGTCGGCCTGTCCGTTGGCGACGATAGCCTCGGCCTGACGAGGCTCGGTGATCAGGCCGACCGACATCACCGGGATCGACACCGCCGCCTTGATCGCTGCGGCGAAGTGAACCTGGTAACCGGGCTTCAAGTCGATTTTCTGGTGCTGCGACACGCCGCCGCTCGAGACGTCAATCCAGTCAAGACCCAGTTCCGTTGCCCGCTTGGTGAATTCGATGGCGTCGGGCAGGTCCCAGCTTTCGCCCCCGGGCAGGTCTGGACGCCAGTCGCTGGCTGATATCCGCATGCCCAGTGGCCGCCCGGCCGGCCACGCGGCGCGCACCGCTGCCAGGACCTCGAGCGGGAAGCGCATCCGATTCTCGAGGCTGCCACCGTACTGGTCGGCCCGCTGGTTGGCGAGCGGCGACAGGAACTGGTGCAGCAGGTAGCCGTGGGCGGCGTGCAACTCGATGGCGTCGAATTCGAGCCTGGCGGCACGCTGCGCCGCGGCGACGAAGCGCTCCTTGATCGCGACCATCTCCGCGCTCGTCAGCGCCCGGGGCGCGCGCTCGTCGTCACGCTGCGGGATAGCCGATGGCGCCACCGTCGTCCAGCCGCCGGCTTCGGGAGCCAGTAGCTGGCCGCGCTCCCAGGGCAGGGCGCTCGAAGCCTTGCGTCCGGCGTGGCCGATCTGCAGGCAGATACGGGCCTTGGAAAGTGGCCTGACGACCCGCAACAGATCTGCAAAGGCGGCTTCGCAGCGCTCGTCCCAGAGCCCGAGACAGCCCGGGGTTATTCGTCCGGCCGGTTCCACGGCCGTCGCCTCGACGATCAGCAGCGCGGCTCCTGACATCGCCAGGCTGCCCAGATGCACCTTGTGCCAGTCCTGTGCCAGGCCGTCATGGGCGGCGTAGGTACACATCGGCGAGACCACGATCCGGTTTGAAAGCTCGACATTGCGGATCTTTAGTGGGCTGAACAGGGCGCTCATGGCGTGCTTCCTCGGCTGAACTGGAAGACGTAATTATGCGACAGCGCTTGAAATAAGGGCCCTAGCGCCCAAAATCGGCTACAACTAGTTCAATTCAAGGCATATGCCATGCGCGCCGACAAGCTGACGACTCAATTCCAGCAGGCCCTCGGGGAGGCCCAGAGCCTCGCCCTGGCCAACGACAACCAGTACATCGAACCGATCCACCTGCTGGCGGCAACCATTGCCCAGCCCGACGGCGCCGGGCGAACCTTGCTCGAGCACTCGGGGGTGCGAATTGGCGCGCTCAAGAGTGCGCTCGACGGAGCGATCCAGAGCCTGCCGCAGGTCTCCGGCACGGGTGGCGATGTCCAGATTGGCCGCGAGCTCAACAACCTGATCAATCTCGCCGAAAAGGCGGCCGTCAAGCGCGGTGACCAATACATTGCCAGCGACATGTTCCTGCTGGCGCTCGCCGACGACAAGGGCGAGGCCGGCCGGCTGGCCCGTTCCGCCGGCCTGGAGCGCCGGGCTCTCGAGGCCGCCATCGACTCGTCACGGGGCGGCGCCGCGGTCGATGCTCCCGAGGAAGAGGGGCAGCGCGAATCCCTCAAGAAATACTGCATCGACCTGACCGAGCGGGCTCGCGAGGCCAAGCTCGATCCGGTGATCGGTCGCGACGACGAGATTCGCCGGACCATCCAGATCCTGCAGCGCCGGACCAAGAACAATCCGGTGCTGATCGGTGAGCCGGGGGTGGGCAAGACCGCGATCGTTGAGGGCCTCGCCCAGCGCATCGTCAATGGCGAGGTGCCCGAGTCGCTCAAGCACAAGCGGGTCCTGGTGCTCGACATGGCGGCGCTGCTGGCCGGCGCCAAGTACCGCGGCGAATTCGAGGAGCGGCTCAAGGCCGTGCTCAAGGAGATCGCGGCCGACGAGGGCAACACGATTGTCTTCATCGATGAGCTGCACACCGTAGTTGGCGCCGGCAAGGCCGAGGGGGCAATCGACGCCGGCAACATGCTCAAGCCGGCGCTGGCGCGCGGCGAGCTCCACTGCGTCGGCGCCACGACGCTCGACGAATACCGCAATTACATCGAGAAGGACGCCGCGCTTGAACGCCGCTTTCAGAAGGTACTGGTGGCCGAGCCCAGCGTCGAGGCGACGGTGGCCATCCTGCGCGGGCTGCAGGAGCGCTACGAGCTGCACCACGGGGTCGAGATCACCGATCCGGCGATTGTGGCAGCGGCCGAACTTTCGAACCGCTACATCACCGACCGCTTCCTGCCGGACAAGGCGATCGACCTGATCGACGAAGCTGCCGCGCGACTGAAGATGGAGATCGACTCCAAGCCCGAGGTCATGGACAAGCTCGACCGTCGACTGATCCAGCTCAAGATCGAGCATTTGGCCCTGGAGAAGGAGACCGACGACGCCTCGCGCAAGCGGCTCGAGCTGATCGATGCCGATATTGAGCGACTCGGACGCGAATACGCCGACTACGAGGAGATCCTGCACGCCGAAAAGGCGGCCGTGCAGGGCGGCACCCAGATCAAGGCCGAGATTGACGGATTGCGCGCGAAGATGGCGGAACTGCAGCGCCAGGGCGACCTCGGTGCGGTGGCCGAAATCCAGTATGGCCGGCTGCCCGAGCTCGAGCAGCGGCTCAAGGTGGCGAGCGCCGCCGAGGCCGAAGAGCCTGCCAATGGGCGGCCGCGGCTGCTCCGCACCCAGGTCGGCGCCGAGGAAATCGCCGAGATGGTCTCGCGCGCAACCGGCATCCCGGTGAGCAAGATGATGCAGGGCGAGCGCGAGAAGCTGATCGCGATGGAAGACTATCTCCATCACCGCGTGATCGGCCAGGACGAAGCGGTGCGGCTGGTGTCCGACGCCATCCGACGCTCGCGCGCCGGCCTGGCAGATCCGCGCCGCCCCTATGGCTCATTCCTTTTCCTTGGCCCGACCGGGGTGGGCAAGACCGAGCTGTGCAAGTCACTCGCCGAGTTCATGTTCGACAGCGAGGAGCATCTGATCCGCATCGACATGAGTGAATTCATGGAGAAGCACTCGGTGGCGCGGCTGATCGGTGCGCCGCCCGGCTACGTCGGCTACGAGGAGGGCGGTTATCTCACCGAGGCGGTGCGCCGCAAACCCTACAGCGTGATTCTCTTCGACGAGATCGAGAAAGCCCACCACGACGTCTTCAACATTCTCTTGCAGGTACTCGACGACGGTCGGCTCACCGACGGTCATGGCCGTACGGTTGATTTCCGCAATACGGTGGTGGTGATGACCTCGAACCTCGGTTCACATGAGATTCACCAGCTCTCGAGCGATCCCAAGACCGATAACCTGGAACTCATCAAGGCCACCGTGATGGCCGAGGTCAAGCGTCACTTCCGGCCGGAGTTCATCAACCGGATCGACGAGATCGTGGTCTTCCACGCGCTCAGCGCCCAGCATATCGCCGGGATCGCCCGGATCCAGTTCAGCGGGCTGGAGAAGCGGCTGGCCGAGCGCGAGATGTCGCTCGCCATCACCGACGCAGCGGTTGCCGAGGTCGCCCGGATCGGCTTCGACCCCCAATACGGGGCCAGGCCGCTGAAGCGCGCCATTCAGCAGCGAATCGAGAACCCGCTGGCCCGCATGCTGCTCGAAGGCCGTTATGGCCCGCAAGACATAATTCCGGTCGATTTCGTGGGCGGCGAGTTCGTCTTCGAGCGCACTGTCCACTGAGCCGTGCGCGTTTATGTTTCACTAGACACCTTTCTATCGCAAACAGGCAGGTCGAACCCGTGAAATTTCGTTTTCCGATCGTGATCATCGACGAGGATTGGAAGTCCGATTCCGCCAGTGGCCTGGGCGTGCGGGCGCTCGCCAAGGCCATCGAAGAACAGGGCATGGACGTCGTCGGCGGCTTCACCTACGTCGATGTCGCGATGGTGGCCCATCAGGCGGCCCGGGCCGGTGCCTTCATAGTCTCGATCGATGATGAGGAAATCGCCGAGGACGGGGCGGAGAGCGAAGCCATTCTGGACCTGCGCAAATTCATCCAGGAGACGCGACGGCGCAACGAGCACATCCCGATCTTCCTGTTCGGCGAAACCCGCACCTCGCAGCACATCCCCAACGATATCCTGCGCGAGCTGCACGGTTTCATCCACATGTTCGAGGACACGCCGGAGTTCGTCGCACGCTACATCATTCGCGAGGCCAACAACTACTTGAACGCGCTGGCCCCGCCGTTCTTTCGCGAGCTGGTCAACTACGCCCACGACGGCTCGTACTCTTGGCACTGTCCGGGGCATTCCGGCGGCGTGGCATTCCTCAAGAGCCCGGTCGGGCAGATGTTCCACCAGTTCTTCGGCGAGAACATGCTGCGCGCCGACGTCTGCAACGCGGTCGACGAACTCGGCCAACTGCTCGACCACACCGGTCCGGTCGCCGCCTCGGAGCGCAACGCGGCGCGCATCTTCGGCTGCGACCACCTATTCTTCGTCACCAACGGGACCTCGACCTCGAACAAGATTGTCTGGCACGCCAACCTCGGCTCGAACGACGTGGTGCTGGTCGACCGCAACTGCCACAAGTCGATCCTGCACGCGATCATGATGACCGGCACGGTGCCGATCTTCATGAAGCCGACCCGCAACCACCTCGGGATCATCGGCCCGATCCCGCTCGAGGAATTCGAGCCCGAGAACATCCGACGCAAGATCGAGGCCAACCCGCTGATCAGCGACAAGAGCGTGCATCCGCGGGTGATGACCATCACCCAGTCGACCTACGACGGCGTGATCTACAACGTGGAGCGCATCAAGAACACGCTCGGCAACTACATCGAGAACCTGCACTTCGACGAAGCGTGGCTGCCGCATGCCACGTTCCATGATTTCTATCACGAGTTCCACGCCATCGGACCGAACCGGCCGCGCAGCAAGGAATCGATGATCTTTGCGACCCAGTCGACTCACAAGCTGCTGGCCGGTCTCTCGCAGGCCTCGCAGATTCTGGTCCAGGACTCGGAGACCAGGCACCTCGACCAGTATCGCTTCAACGAGGCCTACCTGATGCATACCTCGACCAGCCCGCAGTACGCGATCATCGCGTCGTGCGACGTCGCGGCGGCGATGATGGAGCCGCCCGGGGGCAAGGCGCTGGTCGAGGAGTCGATCTTCGAGTCGCTCGAGTTCCGCCGCGCGATGCGCAAGGTCGATGCGGAATATGGCGACTCGTGGTGGTTCCAGGTCTGGGGCCCGCGGGGTCTGGCCGATTCCGGCATCGGCAAGCGCGACAAGTGGTTCCTGAAGTCGAGCGACAAGTGGCACGGTTTCGGCAAGCTGGTGACCAACTTCACCATGCTCGACCCGATCAAGGCGACCATCGTCACTCCCGGGCTGGACATCAACGGCCGCTTCGCTTCCTGGGGGATCCCGGCCCTGATCGCGACCAAGTACCTCGCCGAACATGGGGTGGTGGTCGAGAAGACCGGCCTGTACTCGTTCTTCGTGATGTTCACTATCGGCATCACCAAGGGGCGCTGGAACACGCTGGTAACCGAACTGCAGCAGTTCAAGACCGACTATGACTCCAACCAGCCGCTGTGGCGGGTGATGCCCGAGTTCGTTCAGGCTTATCCGAACTATGAGCGCGTCGGCTTGCGTGACCTGGCCCAGCAGATCCACGAGGAATACCGGCGCTGCGACGTGGCGCGGGTGACTACCGAAATGTATCTGTCACTGATGGAGCCGGCGATGAAGCCTTCGACGGCCTTCGAATGCCTCGCCCACCGCCAGGTCGAGCGGGTGCCAATCGATGATCTTGAAGGCCGGGTCACCACCATGCTGGTGACGCCCTATCCCCCGGGGATCCCGCTGCTGATACCGGGCGAGCGTTTTAATCGCACGATCGTCGAGTACCTGAAGTTCGTGCGCGGCTTGAACCAGACGTTCCTGGGTTTCGACACCGACGTCCACGGGTTGGTGATCGAACGCCGCGACGGCGTCGATCATTATTTCGTCGACTGCGTCGCGGAGTCCTACCTCGCCGAACATCAGTAGCGCGGCCTGCGTGCCAGCCGGTCCGCGGCGCCTCAGGGAATGCCGTCGCGCCAGACGGGTTCGATTTCACCCAGCGGCTTGGCCGCCTCCTTGGCCAGACCGGTGCGCGCCCCGGCGTGTTTGGCGGCGGTGTTGCTGGTGCGTCCGCCGAGCCGCAGCACCTTGCGCTGCTCAGGGGTCATCGATTCGTAGCGTTGCCACTGGCTGACCCGTTCCGACGAGGGCAACTGCCGCGCGAGGCGGAAGTTCGCGCGGGCCAGCTTGCGCTGCGCCGGCGTCAGCGCCGCCCACTCGACGACCCTGCTCTTGACCTTGGCTTGCTGCTCGGGTGCGAGTTTCGGGAACTTCGCCGCCAGCGAAACCCAGACGCGCTTCTCCTCGCTAGACCAGGAGTTCCACTGCGCCTCGAAGGGCTCAAGCAGGTCACGTGCCGACTGGCCCAGCGAAGCCCAGAGCGGACCGCCGCTCGGCGCCGGCGCTGCCTTGCGCTTGGGGGCCGATTCCGGCGTGGTCTTGGCCTGGGCAACGGTCACTGCGCCGGCAGCAGAAGCAGTTTCGGCAACGGGGGGCACAGCTGCAGGTTTGCCCACCTGGGCAACGGAGAGCGTTGCCCCGACTAGCGCGGCAAGAACCACCGCCACTCGCGGCCAGGGCTGTTTCCTCATTCCCGGACGTTCTTCAGGAAGACGCCAAAACCGTTGTCGGCGTAGGCCGAGATCGGCACGTCGTCGAGCAGCACCGCGGTGTCGATGTCGGCGACCTCCCGGGTCCGCAGCACCTCGCTCCATTGCGAGACCAAGACCAGGCCGGCGACCAGGACTACTATCGGCACAACCATGGACGCCAGGCGCCAGGCCAGGCCGTGCTCGCCCAGGCGCGGGGCGTTTCCCCCGGTCAGCGCCAGCTCTCCCTGCTGCACCCCGCTGGCTACCTTGACGCTCGCGGGCATCCGTCCCAGGGCCCGCTCGCGCGCCACTTCGAGGCGGTGGGTGACCCGGTAGGACAGATATTCGGCCCGGGCGTCGAGGGCCCGGCGGACGGTGCGGACGGTCTCCAATTCGTTCATGGTGCAATACCTTTGGCCTTGAGCGCCGTGGCGAGCGCGTGGTTGGCGCGCGAGCAGTGGGTCTTGACGCTTCCCTCGGAGCAACCCATGGCAACGGCCGTTTCGGCCAGGCTCATGTCTTCCCAGTAACGCATCATGAAAGCCTCCCGTTGACGTGCCGGCAGTCTCTTCACTTCCGCCTCGATCAGGGCCATGGTCTGGCTGCGTTCGACCTGATCGGCGGCGCTTTCCGCCTGCAAACTCCCCGGTGCCGACTCGATGGCCTCGAGGATATCGCGCCCGCCGTCCTCCGAGTCGTCCGGCCCCAGCGCCGAGAACAGCGTGGTCCAGCGGTTGCGCACGGTCTCACGGCGAAAATGGTCGGTCGTCGTGGTCTTGAGGACCGACTGGAACAGCGGACCGAGTTCGGCGGGCGGGCGGTCGTGGTAGCGCTCGACCAGCTTGATCATGGCGTCCTGGACGATGTCGAGCGCTACTTCCTCGCGGCGCACGGCATAAACCGTCTGCACGAAGGCGCGCCGTTCGACGGCGGCCAGGAATTCGGACATCTCCTTGCGGTCTGCCATGGCAACTTCCGGCGCGGGACTGCCCCGAGGCTGGGGACTGGGCATCGTAGCAGAGCTATCAATGCCCATCCGGACATTGGCCGTTGCCTGTTGGCCGTTGCCTTGACCGTCAGTGTTGCGGCGCAGTATGCTTTCGCGCTTACCAGTCACTGGTTCGGCGCCACGGATTTTGATAGACGTGGCTCCTGGACAGTCTTTGCAGGGTTGGCGAACCACGCCTCCTCGCGCACAAGGCGCGCATGTCGGAAACGGCCTCACGAGGGTGCGTGACCGGCGTCCGATCAATCTCGCAGGCCCCGTGCCAAGGTCTGCGTCGCTGCGACAAGGGGTCGTTGCGGCGTCGGCGGGCGGGCTCCCTGGACTTTGAAAGGAAGTAGAAAGATGGAACTGACAGGCGCCGAAATCGTCGTCCGCTGTCTGCAGGAAGAAGGCGTCGAGCACGTCTTCGGGTATCCCGGAGGCGCCGTGCTGTACATCTACGACGAGATTTTCAAACAGGATAAATTTCAGCACATCCTCGTGCGTCACGAGCAGGCGGCAGTTCATGCTGCCGACGCCTATTCGCGCTCGAGCCACAAAGTGGGGGTCGCGCTGGTTACGAGCGGGCCCGGGGTAACCAACGCGGTGACCGGGATCGCCACTGCCTACATGGACTCGATCCCCCTGGTGATCCTCTCCGGCCAGGTGCCGACCCACGCGATCGGCGAGGATGCCTTCCAGGAATGCGACGCGGTCGGGATCACCCGGCCCTGCGTCAAGCACAATTTCCTGGTCAAGGACGTCAAGCATCTGGCCGAGACCATCAAGAAGGCCTTCCACATCGCCTCGACCGGACGTCCCGGCCCGGTGCTGGTGGACATTCCCAAGGACGTCACCCGGGAGAAGTGCCGCTACGAGTATCCCAAGACCGCCGCGATGCGCTCCTACAACCCGGTCACCAAGGGCCACCAGGGGCAGATCAAGAAAGCGCTGCAGCTGATCCGCGGCGCCGAACGGCCGATGATCTACACCGGCGGTGGCGTGATTCTCGCCAACGGGGCCGACGAACTGCGCCGCTTCGTGAACCTGCTTGGTTTCCCCTGCACCAGCACCCTGATGGGTCTGGGGGGATATCCCGCCTCGGATCCAAAGTTCCTCGGTATGCTAGGTATGCATGGCACCTATGAAGCGAATATGGCGATGCAGCATTGCGATGTGCTGCTGGCGATCGGCGCGCGTTTCGACGACCGCGTGATCGGCAACCCCAAGCACTTCGCCCAGAATCCACGCCGCATCGTTCACATCGACATCGACCCCTCGTCGATCTCGAAGCGGGTGCGGGTCGATGTTCCGATCGTGGGCGATGTCCGTGACACGCTCGCGACGATGATCGCGCTCCTGGAAGCCGACCAGTCATGGGAGGTCAATGCCAAGCCGCTGGCCGGATGGTGGCGTCAGCTCGAGGAATGGCGTACCAAGGATTGTCTCAAGTACCAGCCGGGGGTCGACGTCGTCAAGCCGCAGTACGTGATCGAGAAGCTCTGGGAGGTCACCGGTGGCGACGCGTTCGTGACCTCGGACGTCGGTCAGCACCAGATGTGGGCGGCGCAGTACTACCGTTTCGACCAGCCACGGCGCTGGATCAATTCCGGCGGCCTGGGGACGATGGGCGTCGGGCTGCCGTTCGCGATGGGGGTGTTGCTGGCCAATCCGGGCGCTGACGTCGTCTGCGTGACCGGCGAGGGTTCGATCCAGATGTGCATTCAGGAACTCTCGACTTGCCGCCAGTACAACCTGCCGGTGAAGATCGTCAACCTCAACAACCGCTATCTGGGCATGGTGCGCCAGTGGCAGGAGATCGAGTATGGGGGCCGCTACTCGAGCTCGTACATGGATGCTCTGCCCGACTTCGTCGCTCTGGCCGAGGCCTACGGACACGTGGGCATCAAGGTCGATCGTCCCGAGCAGGTCGAGGGCGCGCTACGCGACGCCTTTGGCAAGTACAAGGACCGGCTGGTCTTCATCGACGTCCTCACCGACCAGACCGAGAATGTCTGGCCGATGGTGCAGGGCGGCAAAGGCCTGACCGAGATGTTGCACGGCTCGGTCGATCTGTGAGGGGACGTCGATGAGACACGTTATTTCAGTGCTGCTCGAGAATGAACCCGGGGCGCTGTCGCGCGTGGTCGGGCTGTTTTCCGCCCGCGGCTACAACATCGAGACCCTCACGGTGGCCCCGACCGAGGACAAGTCGCTTTCGCGCATGACCATCGTCACCGCCGGGTCGGACGAAATCATCGAGCAGATCATCAAGCACCTCAATCGGCTGATCGAGGTGGTCAAGCTGATCGACCTGACGGAGAGCGCGTTCATCGACCGCGAACTGATGCTGATCAAGGTGCGAGCCGTCGGCAAGGAACGAGAGGAGATGAAACGGATGGCCGATATCTTTCGCGGCCGGATCATCGATGTCACGGATCGCAGTTATACGATCGAACTGACCGGGGACGGCGGCAAACTGGACGCATTCGTCGACGCGCTGGATCGGGCCGCGATCCTCGAGACGGTGCGCACGGGTTGCTCTGGAATCGCGCGCGGCGAGCGCGTTCTTAAAATTTAACGGGAGAGGATGATGAAGGTTTTCTACGACAAGGACTGTGACCTCAAGCTGATCAAGGGCAAGAAGGTTGCGATCATCGGTTATGGCTCGCAGGGGCACGCGCATGCGCAGAACCTGAACGATTCAGGGGTCAAGGTGACGGTCGGGTTGCGCCGCAACGGTGCGTCCTGGGACAAGGTCGCCAAGGCCGGACTCAAGGTTGCCGAGGTCGCGGCCGCCGTCAAGGGCGCGGACTTCGTGATGATGCTGATGCCCGACGAGCACATCGGCGAGGTCTACCGTACCGAGGTCGCGCCCAACATGCGCAAGGGCGCGACGCTCGCGTTTGCCCACGGTTTCAACGTGCACTACGGGCAGGTCGAGCCGCGCAGCGACATCGACGTCGTGATGGTGGCGCCCAAGGCGCCGGGCCACACCGTTCGTGGCACTTACGTCGCCGGCGGCGGGGTGCCGATGCTGGTGGCAGTGCACCAGGACCAGTCTGGAAGCGCCCGTGAGATGGCGCTTTCCTACGCCTGCGCGATCGGCGGCGGGCGGGCCGGGATCATCGAGACCAACTTCCGCGAGGAAACCGAAACCGACCTGTTCGGCGAGCAGGCGGTGTTGTGCGGCGGTACGGTCGAGTTGGTCAAGGCCGGTTTCGAAACCCTGGTCGAGGCAGGCTATGCCCCCGAGATGGCTTATTTCGAATGCCTGCACGAGCTCAAGCTGATCGTCGACCTGATGTACGAGGGCGGCATCGCCAACATGAACTACTCGATCTCCAACAACGCCGAATATGGCGAGTACGTCACCGGCCCGCGGATCGTCACCGAGGATACCAAGGCCGCGATGCGCGCCGCCCTGCACGACATCCAGACCGGTGAATATGCCAAGTCCTTCATTCTGGAGAGCAAGGCGGGAGCACCTACGCTGTTGTCGCGCCGCCGGTTGATGGGCGAGCACCAGATCGAGGTGGTGGGCGAGAAACTGCGGGCGATGATGCCCTGGATCAAGGCCAATCGCCTGGTCGACAAGACCCGCAACTGATTTTCCCGCCCCGGCTGCCGGCACTCCCACGGGGCGCCGGCAGCACTCTATACTCCGGGTATGACACCCTATCCCCATCCGATCATCGCCCGGGAGGGCTGGCTGTTCCTTGGCCTGGCCACAGCCATTGCGCTGATCGTGCAGTTCGCCGCCGGCCCGGCCTGGGCGCTGCCGTTCTGGTTGGTGGCGCTGTTCGTGCTGCAATTCTTCCGTGACCCGGCGCGGCCGGTGAGCGCCGACCCGGCCGCGGTGGTGGCGCCCGCCGATGGCCGGGTAATCTCGATCGAGGCGGTCGATGATCCCTATGGCCGACGTCCGGCGCTCAAGATCTCGGTGTTCATGAATGTCTTCAACGTCCACTCCAACCGCTCTCCGGTCGACGGCGTGGTCGAGCGGGTCGAGTATTTTCCGGGCAAGTTCTTCAACGCCGACCTCGATAAGGCCTCGGAAGCCAACGAGCGCAATGCGCTCTTGATCAGGTCCGCCAACGGTTCCCTGGTCACCTGCGTCCAGGTGGCGGGGCTGATCGCGCGCCGGATCCTGTGTTACGTCGCTGGCGGGGCGGCCGTGGCCAAGGGGCAGCGGTTCGGTTTCATCCGCTTCGGTTCCCGGGTCGACCTCTACCTGCCCCCGGATACCTCCCCGGAGGTGGTCATCGGCGACAAGGTCAAGGCGGCATTAACGGTGGTAGCGCGCTTTGCGACCGCCGCGGATGGTGCCAGCGGCCGGAACAGTGAGTCCAGGCCATGAGCGACGATCGGGGCGCTGACACCGAGCGGGGAGGCAAGCCTGTCTTGCAGGGACTTGCGCCCAAGCGTTCGCGGCGCATCTATCTGCTGCCCAACGCGCTGACCACGGCCGCGCTGTTTTGCGGGTTCTACGCGATCGTGCAGGCAATGAACCAGCATTTCGAGCAGTCCGCAATCGCGGTGTTCATCGCCATGGTGCTCGACAGTCTAGACGGCCGGGTCGCCCGGCTGACCAATACCGAGAGCGCGTTCGGCGAGATGTACGACAGCCTTTCCGACATGGTGGCCTTTGGCGTGGCCCCGGCACTGATCGTCTATGAGTGGTCGCTGCGCGGACTTGGCAAGTGGGGCTGGCTGGCGGCTTTTGTCTACGTGGCCGGAGCGGCGATGCGCCTGGCGCGTTTCAATGCCAACATCGGGGTGGTCGACAAGCGTTTCTTCCAGGGGCTGCCGTCGCCGGCGGCGGCGGCGCTTATCGCCGGGCTGGTCTGGGTCGTGACCGACCTGCGCGACACCCACTGGATCACCATTAGTCGGGTTGACCTCGCCTGGCCGGCGTGGGTCCTGACCGGCTATGCCGGGCTGAGCATGGTCTCGGTCGCACCGTTCTACAGTTTCAAGGGCATCAACCTGAAGAAGAGCGTGCCGTTCATCTTCGTGATCGCGCTGATGCTCGCGCTGGTGCTTATTTCAGCAGATCCGCCGATGGTGCTCTTCGCTCTCGCGCTGGGCTACGGACTTTCGGGCTACCTGGTCTGGTTCTGGCTATGGAAGACCGGCCGGCCGTTGCCCTGGCGGGCACGGACCGTGCGCCAGGCGGGCAAAGGTGGTGACCAGGTTTGACCCCTCTAGCGACGGCGACGTAAAATCGGCGGTTTCCCGAAATTACGAGAGCTGCGGTCACAATGAAGTCCCGCAAGGCGCTGGTTGCCGGCAACTGGAAGATGAACGCAGATATCGTCTCGAACGAACATCTGTTCACTTCGCTGCGTTCCGGGCTTGAGCGCACGTCGATGGCCCAGGTCGAAATCGTCGTTTGCCCGCCGTTCCCCTACCTCGGGCAGGCAATCGCCTGGCTCAGCGACACCGGAGTCGCCGTTGGTGCCCAGAATGTGTCGGCGTTTCCCAACGGCGCCCTGACCGGGGAAGTTTCGGCCGCGATGATCGCTGACCTCGGTTGCACCTGGGTGATAGTCGGTCATTCGGAACGGCGCACGCTGTGCGGAGAGACCGATGTCGACGTCGCTGCCAAGGTGGTGGCGGCCCTTGGCGAGGGCTTGAACGTGATCGCCTGTGTCGGCGAATCGCTCGAGGAGCGCGAGCATGGCAACACCGAGGCAGTGCTGACCCGCCAGGTCGACGCGTTCTCTGCTGCGCTCGCAGCGCACGGGGGAGAGCGTCTGGTGGTCGCTTACGAACCGATCTGGGCGATCGGTACCGGACGGAGCGCCTCGCGTGAAATGGCCCAGGACACGCATCGTTTCATCAGGGCGCGGCTGGCCCGCCAGGGGGCGGAAGCGGCGGACAAGGTACGAATTCTGTATGGCGGCAGCGTCAAGCCGTCAAACGCGAGTGGTCTTTTTTCGATGCCCGACATTGACGGCGGCCTGATTGGTGGCGCGTCCCTGGTGGCGGACGATTTCTTGAACATTTGTCAGGCCGCAGCCGCGGCTCGATTGGCGTGGCCCCCACGGGGCTCACTGGAGTAGACGAATGCATTGGTTGCTAAATCTTCTGACAATATCGCAGGTGATCTGCGCACTGGGCGTGATCATCCTGGTACTGCTCCAGCACGGTAAGGGTGCCGACATGGGGGCAGCGTTCGGATCCGGCGCCTCTGGGAGCCTGTTCGGCGCTTCCGGGTCGGCCAACTTCCTCAGTCGGCTGACGGCGGCATTTGCGTTCTTCTTCTTCGTTTCGACGTTGGGACTGGCCTTCATGGCCAATCGCAAACCTGAGGCGCCGCGCAGCGTGATGGAAGGAGTAGTTGAGCAACCTGCTAAGGGTGTTTCGGATATCCCGACGACCATCCTTCCCGCACCAGCCGGGGCTTCCGGCAATGCAGCGGATGTGTCAAGTCAGAAATCCGCCCCCGCTGGCAAGCCATCCCGTCAGGCAAACGACGTTCCGAAGTAGAATCCCGGGGTCAGGTTTCCTCAGCCTGGCTGAAGTTGATGCCGCAGTAGTGCAGTTGGTTGGAAGCAGCGAACGCGTGCCGACGTGGTGAAATTGGTAGACACGCTATCTTGAGGGGGTAGTGGCGAAAGCTGTGCGAGTTCGAGTCTCGCCGTCGGCACCAGGAATTTGCAGTCCGTTTGGCTGTTTGCAAAACGGCATTGGAACGGTGGCGCGCCCCAGGGTGCGGTGCCGGAGCGCTGAATAGGGACGATCGTGAATCCAGATAGCTATCTGCCAGTTCTGTTATTTATCATCATCGCGTTTGGCGTCGGGGTCGGCCCCCTCGTGGCCGGCCGAGTCCTCGGGCCCCACCGGCCCAACCCGGACAAGCTCGCCCCCTATGAGTGCGGTTTTGAAGCTTTCGGCGACGCCCGGATGCAATTTGACATCCGCTTCTACCTGATCGCCATCCTCTTCATCCTGTTTGACCTCGAGATCGCCTTCCTGTTTCCCTGGGCGGTGTCGCTCGACTCGATCGGCTTCATGGGTTTTGCGGCGATGATGGTCTTCCTCGCGGTCCTGGTAGTCGGTTTCGTTTTCGAATGGAAGAAAGGCGCACTCGATTGGGAGTGATCCACTCGGGCCATTTCCCGGCGATCGGGGCCTCGGAGCAATTGGATGGGTATTGAAGGAATTCTGAGTCAGGGCTTTGTGACCACGCAGGTCGACAAAGTCATCAACTGGACTCGCACAGGTTCAATCTGGCCGATGAGCTTCGGGCTCGCCTGCTGTGCCATCGAAATGATGCACTCGGGGGCGTCGCGCTACGACCTCGACCGTTTCGGGGTGGTATTCCGGCCCAGTCCGCGCCATGCCGACCTGATCATCATCGCCGGCACCCTGACCAACAAGATGGCACCGGCCCTGCGCCGCGTCTACGACCAGATGGCCGAGCCGCGCTGGGTCATCTCGATGGGGTCGTGCGCCAATGGCGGCGGCTACTACCACTATTCGTACTCGGTTGTCCGGGGCTGTGACCGGATCATACCGGTCGACGTTTACGTTCCGGGATGCCCCCCGACGGCGGAGGCGCTGATCTACGGCATCCTGCAGTTACAAACCAAGATCCGGCGCACGAACACCATCGCGCGCTGAACTGGCCAAACGAGAATCCATGACTCACTACGAGAAACTCAAGACGTGCCTGCAAGAGGCACTGGGTGATCGCATCAAGGTGCTCAATGACCGCCTCGGCGAAGTGACGCTGGTGGTCGATCCTGCGGACTACCTGGGTGTGGCCCTTGAATTGCGTGACAACGCCAGCCTGCGCATGGAGATGATGATCGACCTCTGCGGGGTCGACTACCAGGGCTACGGTCAGGGCGCCTGGCAAGGACGGCGTTTCGCCGTCGTGCTGCACCTGCTCTCCATTACCCACAACTGGCGGGTGCGGGTGCGCTGCTTCTGCGCCGACGACGATTTCCCGGTGCTGGCGTCGCTGTGCGAGGTCTGGCCGAGCGCCAACTGGTTCGAGCGCGAGGCCTTCGACCTCTTTGGAGTGGTCTTCGAGGGCCACGACGACCTGCGCCGGATCCTGACCGACTACGGTTTCATCGGTCATCCGTTCCGCAAGGATTTCCCGATCTCCGGCTACGTCGAGATGCGCTACGACCCGGAGCAGCGCCGGGTGATCTATCAGCCGGTGACGATCGAGCCGCGTGAAAACGTCCCGCGGGTGATTCGTGAAGAAGGTTACGGGGCAGGGCACTAGCAATGGCTGAGATCAAGAACTACACGATCAACGTCGGTCCGCAGCACCCGGCTGCGCACGGGGTGCTGCGCCTGGTGCTGGAACTCGACGGCGAGGTGGTCCAGCGGGCCGACCCGCATATCGGATTGTTGCATCGCGGCACCGAGAAACTGGCCGAGGGCAAGACCTATCTGCAGGCTCTACCCTACCTCGACCGGCTCGATTACATGTCGATGATGTGCAACGAGCACGCCTACGTGCTCGCGATCGAGAAACTGCTGGGCGTCGAGGTGCCGGAGCGGGCCAAGTACATCCGGGTGATGTTTGCCGAGGTGACCAGGCTGCTCAACCATCTGCTGGGGATCGCGGCCCATGGGCTGGACGTCGGTGCGATGGCGGTGTTCCTCTATGCCTTCCGCGAGCGCGAAGACCTGTTCGACTGTTACGAGGCGGTCTCGGGCGCGCGCATGCATGCGGCCTATTTCCGACCCGGCGGCGTCTATCGCGACCTCCCCGACACCATGCCGCAGAACCTGCGTTCCTCGGTGCGCAACGCCGCCTCTACGGCGGCTCGCAACCGCGACCGCGGCGGCTCGCTGCTCGATTTCCTCGAGGCCTTCACCGAGCGTTTCCCCGGTTACGTCGACGAGTACGAAACGCTGCTCACCGACAACCGGATCTGGAAGCAGCGCCTGGTCGGCATTGGGGTCGTTGATCCTGATCGCGCCAAGGCGCTGGGGTTCACCGGCGTCATGCTGCGGGGCTCGGGTGTGGCCTGGGATCTGCGCAAGACCCAGCCCTACGAGGTCTACGACCAGCTCGATTTCGACATCCCGATCGGTGCCAACGGCGATTGCTACGACCGCTACCTGGTGCGCGTCGCCGAGATGCGTCAGTCGAACCGAATCATCCGCCAGTGCATCGACTGGCTGCGCAAGAACCCGGGGCCGGTGATCACCGGTGACCACAAGGTCGCGCCGCCGTCGCGCGAGGAGATGAAGAGCAGCATGGAGGGGTTGATCCATCATTTCAAGCTCTTCAGCGAAGGTTTCCACGTGCCCGAGGGCGAGGCCTACGTTGCCACCGAACATCCGGGCGGCGAATTCGGGATCTATCTGATCTCCGATGGCGCCAACAAGCCATACCGGATGAAGGTCCGACCGCCCGCGTTCGTGCACCTCTCGGGGATCGGTGAAATGGTACGCGGGCACATGATTGCCGACGTCGTGACGGTCATCGGCACGCTTGACATCGTTTTTGGGGAGGTTGATCGGTGAGCGCCGTCATGAAGGTTCAGAAACTGCTCTCCGACGATGCGTATGCGCGCATCGACCGGGAACTCACCAAGTTCCCGGCGGATCAGAAGCAGTCGGCGGTAATGGCTGCGTTGGCGATCGCTCAGGACGAGAAGGGCTGGGTGTCCCCCGAGGTGATCGAGGATGTCGCCGCCTATCTCGCGATGGCGCCAATCGCGGTGCATGAGGTGGCAACGTTCTACAACATGTACGCCACCGAGCCGGTGGGCAAGTTCAAGGTTGCGGTCTGCACCTGCCTGCCGTGCGCGCTGCGCGACGGCAACAAGGCCGGTGACTATCTCCAGCACAAGCTGGGGATCGGTTACAACGAGACCACGGCCGATGGCAGGTTCACTCTCAAGGAGAGCGAATGCCTGGGCGCCTGCGGCGACGCGCCGGCGGTGCTGGTCAATGACAAGCGCATGTGCAGCGGGATGGGCGAAGGCGAGCTCGACGCGCTGATCGACGAACTCAAGGCACAGGGCTGAGGACATGGGCGCAATCGACACCTGTTTCCACGGTCGTCACATCGAGCCGCAGATCCTCGCGGGAGTGACTTCCGCCGATGGCTGGCGGCTTAAGGACTACGAGGCGCGCGAAGGCTACCAGGCGCTGCGCCGGATCATCGCGGAGAAGCTGACCCCGGATGAGGTGATCGCCGAGGTCAAGGCTTCGGCACTGCGGGGCCGCGGCGGTGCCGGCTTCCCGACCGGTTTGAAGTGG
>JAHYJF010000350.1 GCA_019428955.1 Burkholderiaceae bacterium | reverse complement strand
AGATAGCCGTGCGCCGCATGCAACTCGACCCCGTCATAGCCGCTCGCTTGAAGGTTTGCAGCGGCGGCGGCGAACCCTTCGATAAAAGCCAGAATCTCGGCCTCTTCCATCGCATGCGGCGGGTAGGGGTCGCGCGGGCTGCGAATCGCTGACGGAGCGATGGGCGCATATTCCGATTCCATGCCGGTGCTCTCGCGGCCCAGATGGCAGAGCTGGCCGACGATGCGCGCGCCGTGGGCATGCACTGCGTCGCAACGCCGCCGCATGATGTTGCGCGCAACGGGGTTGAACCCTTCGGACAGAATGCGGGCGCGGAAGGCGGCATCCGGCGTGGCCACGGTCGCCCCGGTGATGACCAGCCCCAACCCGCGCGTGCGCGCGGCGTAATAGGCTACGTCATCTTCGGTCGGCAGCCCGTCGCGGACCATGGCGGTGCCATGCGGCAACATCACCAGACGGCTTGGCAGGTCCATTCGCCCCGAGCGGTAGGCAGAGAACAGGCGCGGGTAGGTGGCGACCGACATGGAGACTCCGGGCATAATGACCGACCAACTAGACGGTCTAATAACTCAACAGCTGCCAGCCTGCTAGCGGATTGTCAAGCAAAGGTTCCACTCAGATAGGATTGTCATGCGCGGCGCGCTGGATCATGATTGACTTTGCGTCGGGAATTATATTAGTTCGACTGGTCGGTTGATAGTTGTCTCAATCAGGCGACCCGAGGCAGAAGCGCCAATGCCTTGGTTGACGAACTTGCGCCCGTTGGGCGCCGCGCGCAGTCGGGGAGGAGACGGCATGGCGGAAGTCCGCATTGAAGGGTTGCACAAGGAATTCCGGGGCAAGCCGCCCACGATTGCCGCGAACAATCTCAATCTCACGATTGAAGACGGCGAGTTTCTGGTTCTGCTCGGCCCCAGCGGCTGTGGCAAGACCACGACGCTGCGCTGTCTGGCGGGGCTGGAATCGCCCGATCGCGGCCGCATCACCGTGGGCGGCACGCTGACGCTGGATGCAGCGCGCGGCATCGACCTGCCGCCCGAACGGCGCGACATAGGGATGGTGTTCCAGTCCTATGCGCTCTGGCCGCATATGACGGTGCGGCGCAACGTCGAATACCCGCTGCGTGCACGTAAGCTGACGCAAGGCCTTAGGGGAGGTTGGGTCGAGGAGACAACGAAGCTGGTCGAGGTTGACGGGCTTCTGGATCGCTATCCTGGGCAATTGTCGGGGGGCCAGCAGCAGCGCGTGGCGCTGGCGCGCGGGCTGGTGGCGCGACCAGGGCTGGTGCTGTTCGATGAGCCTTTGTCGAACCTTGATGCGCGGTTGCGCGATCAGGTGCGCAGCCAGTTGCACCAGTTGCACAATCGGCTGCATTTCACCGCGGTCTTCGTGACGCACGACCAGACCGAGGCGCTGTCACTGGCGGATCGCATCGCGATCATGAACAAGGGCGCGATCGAGCAATTGGACACCGCGCAACGGGTGTTTGAAGAACCCGCGACAGAATATGTGGCGGGTTTCATGGGGATGACGGAACGGCTGCCGATGTATCTGCGCGATGGCAGCTGGCAACTGCAAGGCGGCTCGGCCTTGCAGGGGGTTCCGGAAATCCTGCGGGCGGGGGTGCAGATGGTCGCGCGGGTTCGCCCGCAAGATATCTACGTCGAGCCAGAAGGCAGCCCCTTGCCGAGTGGCGCCGTCGGATTTGATGCCGAGGTCGAGGATCTGGCGTTTGCCGGGCGCTTCTGTGATGTGGTGGTGCAGGTGGCCAATCAGCGATGGCAGGGCCGCACCCTGCCCGGCACAGGCCTCGGCGGTCTGGCGCCCAAACGTAAAGCCAGCATCCGCTTTGCCGCCGACCGGGCGGCATTCTATGCGCCCGACGGCCAGCGCCTTGTCGGCAACCTATCCGTTGGAGGGCGCAATGGCCAATAGCATGCTGCACCGCAAGACGACCAGCTTTGCTCTGAAACGCGCTGCGCTGACGGTGTTCGTGTTGCTTCTTGGCGGGCTGGTGCTGTTGCCGCTGGTGCGCATTCAGGGTTTGGCGATGGCAAACGGCGGCCAGGGTTATTTCGACGCCTTCGGTCGCCCGGAAATCTGGACCACGATCCGCAACACGGTGGGGTTGGCGGTCGGTTCAACCGTGGTTGCGCTGGTCTTTGGCACGCTGCTTGCCTGGTGGGCGACCCAGTTGCCTGCGCGGCTGCAATGGCTGCGGGTGCTGCCGGTTCTGCCCATCGTGATTCCCGCCGTCGCCAGCGTCTCGGGCTGGGCCTTCCTGTTTTCGCCAAGGCCGGGATACCTCAACGCGTTGCTGCGCAACCTGCCCTGGTGGTCGGACCTGCGCTTCGGCCCTGCCGATATTTACACGCTGTTCTGGATCGTCGCGATCACCGGCTTTGCTCTGTCGGCCTTCGTCTACCTTTTCGTCAGTTCCGGTCTGCGCAATATCAACTCGGAACTTCTGGAGGCCGCGCGCACCGCCGGTGCCTCGGCCTTTGGCGCCTTCTTTCAGGTGACGCTGTCGCTGTTGCGCCCCGTTCTGGTCTACGGTGGAGGGGTGGCGCTTCTGCTGGGTCTGGGGCAGTTCACCGCACCCCTGTTGCTCGGCACCAACAGGGGCATAACGGTGCTGACCACCGAAATGTACTTCGCCACCCAGAATGAGCCGGTCAACCACGCCGCCGCCGCCGCCCTCGGCTCGCCGTTGCTGGTGTTCGGGTTGCTGATGGTGTTCGGGCAAAAACTGCTGCTGGGCGATCAGGCGCGCTACATCACCCACGGCGGGCGCGCCTTCCGCCCGGCCGGCAAGCCGTCGGTGTTGGCAGCAAGCGGTATCTTTACCTACTTCGTGTTGACCACGCTGCTGCCGCTGATCTCGCTGGGCATCCTTTCGCTTTCGCCGTTCTGGAGCGCGAACCCGAAGCTGTCGACGATGTCGCTTGAAAATTTTCGCGTCGCCTTTGGCGAATCGGTGATTCTGGGGGCGATCGTCAACAGCATTACCGCCTCGCTGATCGCTGTGGCGATCGCCCTGGTGATCGGGTTCATTGTTTCGGTGGTCGCGTTGCGTGGGCGGCGCTATCCGGTGCTGCGGTTGCTGATCGATGTGATCGTGGCTTTGCCGCTCGGTGTACCTGCGGTGATCTTTGGAGGCGGGTTTCTGTTGGCCTATTCGACACCGCCGCTGGTGCTTTATGGCAGCCGCTGGCTGATCGTCA
>JAHYJF010000016.1 GCA_019428955.1 Burkholderiaceae bacterium | reverse complement strand
CGCTGCTGGCGTTCCTGCTGGAATCGGCGGGCCTGGCCCCGGGGTTCCTGATCGGCGGAATCGCGGCCGATTTCGGGGTTTCGGCGCGCTTGGGCGGCGGGCGCTTCTTCGTGGTCGAGGCCGACGAATACGACACGGCCTTCTTCGACAAGCGCTCCAAGTTCGTCCACTATCGGCCGATGAGCGCGGTGCTCAACAACCTTGAGTTCGACCACGCCGACATCTTCCCCGACCTCGCGGCGATCGAGACCCAGTTCCACCACCTGGTGCGGACCATCCCGCGTGCCGGGCGGATCATCTGGAATGCCGCCGACCCCGCACTGGCGCGGGTCCTCGGGCGCGGCGCGTGGAGCGAACTGGAGGGTTTTTTTGACCCGGCCGGCTGGAGCATCGGGCCGGTCAGCGAAGCGAGCGACAGCTGTTCCTTCGATATCCTGGAGGGTGGCCAGGTGGTGGCGCATTGCCGTCTGCCGCTGGCCGGTGAACACAACCGCGCCAACGCTCTGGCGGCGATCGCCGCCGCGCGCCACGTCGGGGTCTCGCCGCAGGATAGTGCCGCCGCGCTGGCCGGCTTCAAGGGGGTGCGCCGGCGCATGGAACTGCGCGGCACGGTTGCCGGGGTCGAGGTCTACGACGACTTCGCCCATCACCCGAGCGCGATTTTGACGACGATTGCCGGGCTGCGGGCGCGCATCGGTAAGCGGGGCCGGATCCTGGCCGTGCTCGAGCCGCGTTCCAACACCATGAAACTGGGTGTCATGAAGTCCCGGCTGCCGGCCAGCCTGGCCGAGGCGGACCTGGTCTTCTGCCACTCGGGCGGACTGGATTGGGATGCGATCGAGGCCCTGGCGCCGATTGCCGCCAAGACCGTGGTGCGCGCCGGCATCGAGCCGCTGGTCGACGAGATTGTGGCCGCGGCCCGCCCCGGAGACCGGATCCTGGTGATGAGCAACGGCGGCTTCGGCGGCATTCATGCCAGGTTGCTGGCGGCGCTGGGCGAGCGATGCTGATCTACCTGCACGGCTTTCGCTCCTCGCCGCTGTCGTTCAAGGCGCGCCTCATCGCCGAGCGGCTCGCTGCTGCGGGCCGCGGCGCCGAGTTCGCCTGCCCGCAGCTGCCGCCGTCGCCGCGCGCCGCCATCGAGCTGGTGCGCGCACAGTTCAAGCCCGGTTCCGGCGATACCCTGATCGGCAGCTCCCTGGGGGGCTACTACGCCACCTACCTGGCCGAGGCCCATGGCTGCCGCGCGGTGCTGCTCAATCCGGCAATCCACCCGGGGCGCGACCTGGCACCATACGTCGGGCCCATGGCGATGTACCACAGCGACGAACTGTTCGAGTTCCAGGCGAGCTACATCGACGAGATGCGGGAACTGGAAACGGTGCGGATCACGCGTCCCGAGCGCTATTTCCTGGTGGCGGCCAAGGGTGACGAGCTGATCGACTGGCGCGACATGGTCGCGCGCTACGCCGGGGTCGAGACCCTGCTGCTCGCGGGCAGTGATCATGGTTTGAGTGATTTCGCCGACTACTGCGAGCGTGTGATCGCGTTTGCCGGGCCGGGGATGGCATAGTGGGCGCCGGCGCCGCGGCCCGGCGCGCCCCCTTAGTAAATGTTGCAACTGAACGGGAGCAAGAACAATGCGTCTGAAAGACAAGGTATGCATCGTCACCGGATCGGCCGGCGGCATCGGGCTGGCGACGGCACACCGTTTCGCGCGCGAAGGTGCGCGGGTGGTGGTCGCCGACCTCGACGCCCAACTGGTTGCCCAGCGCGCCGCCGAGATCGAGGCTGGCGGCGGGCAGGTGATGGGATTGCGGCTCGATGTCACCGACCGGGCCACGATGGACGCCCTGTGCGTGGCGGTGCTGGCGCGCTGGGGGCGCATCGACGTGCTGGTCAACAATGCCGGCATCACCCGCGATGCGCGCCTGGCCAAGATGACCGACGCCCAGTTCGATGACGTCATAGCGGTCAACCTCAAGGGAGTGTTTGAGTGCACCCAGGCGGTACTGCCGGCGATGCTTGCACAGGGCTCGGGGGTCGTCATCAATGCCTCGTCGGTAGTCGGTCTCTACGGCAACTTCGGCCAGACCAACTATGCCGCGACCAAGGCCGGCGTGATCGCTTTCACCAAGACCTGGGCGCGTGAACTCGGTCCCAAGGGAATTCGCACCGCGGCGGTGTGTCCCGGCTTCATCGCCACGCCGATCCTTGCCACTATCCCGCCGCCGGTGATGGCCAGGATGATCGAGAAGGTGCCGCTCGGCCGGCTGGGAGAGCCCGACGAGATTGCGGCGGTATACGCCTTCCTGGCCTCCGACGAGGCGTCGTACGTCAATGGCGCAGTTATCGAGGTCTCGGGCGGGATCCAGGTTTGACCTGGCTGCATACTGATAATCCCTGGACCACATGACCTACGCGCTGTTCGAAGAAAATGGTGACCTGAAGGCGGGAACCGTGATGGCCGATAACGGTACGAGCCTGCAGGTCGAGCTCGTCACCGGCAGACGTGCCAAGGTCAAGGCCGGGCACGTGATGCTGCGTTTCGAGCAGCCCTCGGCACGCGAAATGCTGCCGGGCGCGCAGGCACTGGCCGAGGAGATCGATCTCGATTTTCTCTGGGAGTGTGCCCCGCAGGACGAGTTCGGCTTCGCCGAGCTGGCGCGCGAATACTACGGCGAGCAGGCCTCGGACGTGCAATCGGCCGCGCTGCTGCTGAGGCTGCAGTCGGCGCCGATCTATTTCCAGCGCAAGGGGCGCGGGCGCTTTCGACCGGCCACGCCCGAAACCTTGCGGATGGCGCTCGCCGCGGTGGCGCGGCGCCGTGAACAGGAACTGCGCGTCGAGCACTACGCCGCCGAACTGACTGCCGGGCGCCTGCCGGAGGGCATGCAGGAGAACCCGGCCCACCTATTGTTCCGGCCCGACAAGAACGGAGTCGAGTTTCGCGCTCTCGAACGTGCGGCCCAGGAGCTGCGGGTGGCGCCCGAGCGGCTGCTGGTTTCGGTCGGGGCCTTTGCCTCGCCGCGCGTGCTCCACGTCGAGCGCTTCACCGCCGAATACTTTCCCTATGGTCAGGCGTTCGAGCCGGCGGCGGTGCAGGGCTTCGACCAATCCCGGGAGCGGCTGGCCCAATTGCTGTTGTCCGCCGCCCGAACGTTCTCGATCGACGACTCGACCACCACCGAGATCGACGACTGCCTGTCGGTGCAGCGCCTCGACGACGGCACGCTGCGCGTCGGCGTTCATATCGCGGCGCCCGGCCTGGCGATTACCCATGGCAGCCCGCTCGACCTCGCGGCGCGCGAGCGGATGTCGACGGTCTACATGCCGGGCGACAAGATCACCATGCTGCCCGACGAGGTGATCACGGCGTTTTCGCTCGATGCCGGCAGCGTCGTGCCGGCGGTGTCGATCTATCTCGACCTCGATCATGACGGCAGTCGGATCGTGTCGCGCTTCTCACGTGCGGAGCGGATCATGGTGGCCGACAACCTGCGTCACGACCAGCTCTCCGAGCTGATTACCGAGGCTGCACTGGAGTCCGAGAGCGCGGATCTGCCTCACGGCGAGGCACTGCGCGCACTCTGGAAGCTGACCCTGGCGCTGTGCGCCGAGCGCGAACGGGTGCGCGGCAAACCGGAACCGCGGTTTCGCAATGATTTCAGTTTCTACATTGATGACGAACAGGTCAGGATCGAGCCCCGGGGACGGAACGCGCCGCTCGACCGGATCGTGGCCGAGATGATGATCCTCGCCAACAGCGAGTGGGGGCAGTTGCTCGCCGCTCATCGGGTGCCGGGAATCTATCGCTCGCAGCAGGGTGGGCGGGTGCGCATGAGCACCCACGCGCTGCCCCACCAGGGCATCGGGGTCGCGCAGTACATGTGGACCACCTCGCCGTTACGGCGCTATGTCGACCTGGTCAACCAGCGCCAGATCCTCGCGCTGCTCACCGGCGAAGACCCGCCCTTCGCGCCCCAGGATGCCGAACTGTTTGGGGTGATGTCGGCGTTCGAAGCCAAGTACGCCGCCTACAGCGAGTTTCAGCAGCGTATGGAACGATACTGGTGCCTGCGCTGGCTGGAACAGCGCCAAGCGAAACGGGTCGAAGCGGTGGCAATTCGCGACGACCTGGTGCGCATCAAGGATGCTCCGATGTACTTCCGGCCGACCGGCCTGCCGGCGGTGGCCCCGGGGCGGGCGGTGATCGTCGATCTGCTCGCTCACGACCTGGTCGATCTTTCGCTCGAAGCAAGGTTTGTCGAGCTCGCCAGCCCCGCCGCTGACGAGGCGCAGGTCATGGCCGCCCTCGAGGGCGTCGAAGGTGACATTCCCGGGCTTGACTTGCCGATTCCCGACGGCGCGGGCGCTGGCGAGTCCCGGGAAGAGGTCGCGGGCCAGCAGCCCGAGGCCGAACTGGCGCAGGGCCGCGACCAGCTGCCATGAGCGCTGTGCCTGCCGCGCTCTCGGCTTGGCGGGTGAGGATCCGCGAGCCGCTGGTGGTGGGCGCCATCGCGTCGGTGGTCTTCCACCTGGCGCTGCTCGCGATCAGGTTTGTGCCGCCGGTGCCGCTCATGATGGCGCCGCTTGATTCGCGCCTCGAGGTCGTCCTGCTCAACGCGCAGACTGCTGCCAAGCCGCTCAAGCCGGAGGTTCTGGCGCAAGTGAACATGGAAGCGGGCGGCGACCGCGACCAAGGTCGGGCGCGCTCCCCGTTGCCGGCACGCAGCTTCGCCGAGGATGGTAATCAGGTGGTGCGCGGCCAGCCCAGGAGCGACCAGACCGCTGCCCAGCAGCGCCGGGCGGTGAACCTGGCGCCGGGACACCTGGCCCAGCCCGATCACCCGCTGGCTGAACGCAGGACCGCGACTGCGGGCGATGATCCCGCCGAGATGGCGCTCACGATCGCGCGGCTGCAGGCGCAGATCGATCGCCAGCTCGAGGACTACAGCAAGCGACCGAGGCGTCTGACCTTCGGCGTCACGGCCGTTGGCGTCACCTACGCGCAGTATGTCGCGGCGTGGGCCGCGAAGATCGAACAGATCGGCACCGAGCATTACCCGGCCGAGGCTCGGGGGCGGCTTTACGATTCGCTCGTCATCACCGTGGAGATCGATGGCGAAGGCAACGTCGTCGACGTCAAGATCAACCGCAAGTCGCGCCACGAAGTGCTCAACCGGGCGGCGCGCGAGATCGTCTACGCCGGTGCCCCCTATGCCAGGTTCACGCCTCAAATGCGCCGCGAGGGCGATATCCTGCAGATCGTGCGCATCTGGAGCTTCACCAACGAGGGACTGGCAACGGAGACCATCAAATGATCATCCGCGCCCAGCCGAGAGCCCGTTATGCGGTGATCGGCAACCCTATCGCCCACAGCCGTTCGCCGGGAATCCATGCGGCGTTCGCCGCCCAGACCGGCGAGGCGATTGAATACGGCACCATGCTGGCGCCGCTCGACGGCTTTGCGGCCAGCGTCGAGCGCTTCATGACCGAGGGCGGCGCCGGCCTCAATGTCACGCTGCCCTTCAAGGAACAGGCTTGCGCCTGGGTGCGCCAGCGCGGCGGGGCCATCAGCCCCCGGGCGCTGGCCGCCGGGGCGGTCAACACCCTGCGCTTCGATACCGGTGAGGTCTTGGGCGACAACACCGATGGTGCCGGTCTGGTGCGCGACTTGCAGGAGCGCCACGGCGTCGAACTGCCGGGGGCACGAGTGTTGCTGCTCGGTGCCGGCGGCGCGGCGCGGGGGGCGGCACAGGCATTGCTGGGTTGCGGGGTGGTGGGGCTGCTGGTTGCCAATCGCACGCCGGCGCGGGCGCGGCAACTGGTCGCCGAACTCGCCGACCAGCGCGCCAGTGCGATCGCCTGGTCGGAACTCAGCGGTGTTACGGCGCAACTGGTGCTGCAGGCGACCTCGGCGGCCCTGACCGGCGGAGCGCTCCAGTTGCCGGCGGCAGTCTTCGCCGGGCGGCCGTTTTGCTACGACATGACCTATGCGCCGCGCAGCACGGCCTTTCTCGACCAGGCGCGGCAGGCGGGCTGCCACCGGGGCGCCGATGGCCTGGGCATGTTGGTCGAACAGGCCGCCGAGTCATTTCTGGTCTGGCGGGGGGTCCGCCCGCAGACCGAGCCGGTGTACCGCAGCCTGCGGGCGCAACTCGATGCCGCGTAAGCCTCGCGGTTTGCTGGCCAGGCTGCGCCGCCGCCTTGGCGCCCGCCGCAAGCGGCGATCGCGGCCGGGGACGCTGGCGCGCCTGCGCAAGATCATCACCGAGCGCTACGGGCGGCTTTCCTGGCAGCTGCGCTGGGTGGTCGGGGCGATCGGCGCGCTGTTCGCGGTGTTGCTGGCCCTGCAGTTGTGGTACTTCGTGCACATCCTGTGGTGGAACTGGTTCAACCCGTCGTCGACCCAGTTCATGCGCGAGCAGCTCCAGGTCTTGCGCGAGCGCGACCCGTCGGCACGGCTCACTCAGCGCTGGGTTCCCTACGAGCGGATCTCGTCCCACCTCAAGCGGGCGGTAATCGCCGGCGAGGACGCGCGTTTTGCCGAGCATGAAGGGGTCGACTGGGACGCCATCGAGAGCGCCTGGGAACAGAATCGCAAGCGCGGCAAGGTGGTGCGGGGCGGTTCGACCATCACCATGCAACTGGCCAAGAACCTGTTCCTGTCGGGTCAACGCAGCTACCTGCGCAAGGGCCAGGAACTGGCGATCACCTATATGCTCGAGACGGTGATGAGCAAGCGCCGCATCCTGGAGATCTATCTCAACGTTGCCGAATGGGGGGTCGGAGTCTTCGGGTGCGAGGCCGGGGCATTGCGCTACCACGGGGTTTCGGCCGCCCAACTCAACCAGTGGCAGGCGGCACAGATGGTCGCGATGCTGCCCCGGCCACGGTTCTACGACCGCAATCGCCACGCCCCGGGGATGGAGCGGCGGGCAGTGTTCATCGAGCGCTACATGGGAGCCGTGCAATTGCCCTGAAGCCGGCGTCTCACAACAGTGGGGCGTTGCAAAAAAACCCCTATCGGCGGTCATCGTTTGGGTTCGCTGCGGCGTTCGGGGATAATTGGGCCTGTTGTCGCATCGGGCGCAATACGTCCCTAACCAAGTGAAATCAAAATCAGACTGTAGCTTGCGCACGCCGCACACTTCGTCCTGATACCCCAGGTCGGCCGTGACGGCGCGCGCGAATTAGCGAGCCCTGCAGACATGGCCGATCTACCCGAAAAGCAGCCCGGGCCAACGCCCGTTGAGCGCCCGGCGGATGCCGAGGACGCCGCTGGCGTGCCCGAGGTGACGACCGCAGCGGCAGCAGCTACTGAGCTCGGTGGTCAAGGTGGCGATGACCAGCCGGAGCGCGAACTCGACGCCGAGGAGCGGGTTCCCGCTGACCCCGAGGCAGACTCGCAGGCGCTCGTCAGGGTGCAACGCCTGCTCCACGAACACCCGCTGCTGCAGGCGCTCGCCGAGCGTGAGGACGTGCGCAACGCCGCGCAACGCGCCGCGCTGATCGCCGAACTGGCCTTCGAGCACGACCTCGGCGAGCTGCGCGACGAAGTCTCCGGCTTGCACCCGGCGGACATTGCCTACATCCTGGAAGGCTTGCCGCTCGACGAGCGGCTGGTGGTCTGGGCGCTGGCCCGCGCTTCGCAGGACGGCGATATCCTGCTCGAGGTCTCGGGCGCGGTTCGTGATTCGCTCATCTCCTCGATGGACCGGCGCGAGTTGGTCGAGGCGCTCGAGTCGCTCGATACCGACGAGATTGCCGATCTGGCCCCCGACTTGCCGCGCGAGGTCGTCGAGCAGGTCCAGAAGGGGCTCAGCCCCGAGGAGCGCGCCCAGGTGCGTTCGGCGATGTCCTACCCCGAGGACACGGTTGGCTCGCGGATGGACTTCGATCTGGTTACGGTCCGTGACGACGTCACCCTGGAAGTGGTGTTGCGCTACCTGCGCCGGTTCGACGAGTTGCCGGACCACACCGACCAGGTCTTCGTGGTTGACCGCCACGAGTCGCTGCTTGGCAGTCTGCCGCTCGACCGGCTGCTGATCAACGAGCCCGAAACTACCGTCGAGGAGGTGATGCGGCGCGAGATGCTCACTTTGGACGCGCTCGACGACATTTCCGAAGCGGCTCAGGCGTTCGAGCGTTACGACCTGGTGTCGGCGGCGGTGGTTGGTCCCGGCAACCGGCTGATCGGGCGGCTGACGGTGTCCGAGGTGGTCGACGTGATTCGCGAGGAGGGCGAGGCAGAGCTCTTCAGCCAGGCCGGCCTGCGCGAGGATGAAGACCTGTTCGCCGGCATCTGGGCGTCGGCGCGCAATCGCTGGATGTGGCTGGCGCTGAACCTGTGCACCGCATTCTTCGCCTCGCGGGTCATCGGCATGTTCGAGGGAACGATCGAGCGGGTGGTCGCGCTGGCGGCGCTGATGCCGATCGTCGCCGGTATCGGTGGGAATTCCGGCAACCAGACCATGACGCTGTTCATCCGCACCCTGGCGATGGGCCAGGTGACCAGAGCGAACGCCAAGCGGCTGGCGCTCAAGGAAATTGGCATTGCGGCCCTCAACGGACTGGTGTGGGGCGGAATCGCCGGCCTGTTCGCGTGGTGGCTATACAGCGACAGTGAAAACGGCATGCTGCTGGGCGCGACCATGATGGCGGCGATGATGTTCAACCTGCTGCTGGGCGCGGTGATCGGCATGGGAGTGCCCTGGACGCTGCACAAGATGGGACGCGACCCGGCGATGGGCTCGTCGGTGCTGCTGACCTTCTCGACCGACAGCCTGGGTTTCTTCATCTTCCTCGGCCTGGCGAGCCTGCTGTTTCGGCAGTGATGAGAGACGCAGTCTGCACTGCCGGCCTGGTGCGGCGTCCGCGCAACGCCGCCACGGCGCGCCGCCGCTGCCCATCGGGCAGCCCTTACGTGGTGCCCGAATTTTGGGCACAATCGAGCACCCGGTCGTCGTTCTTCATGTCCGGGCTCGCTCAGGATTGAGGCAAGATGCGCAAGCTCTTCCGGCGGTACTCACCGTCGCACGAAACGTTGCAGAAGAACTGGATGCTGCGGCCCATGGCGCACATGCTTGCGCGCCCCGGGGTGATGCGCTTCAATCGTCGCTCGGTGGCACTGGCGGTGGGCATCGGGCTGTTCTTCGCCTTCATCGTTCCAGTAGCGCAGATTCCCTTTGCCGCGGTGGCGGCACTATTGATGCGGGCCAACATCCCGGTGGCGGCCCTGAGCACCTTTATTACCAATCCCTTCACGTTTCCAGCGATCTATTACCTGGCGTACCGGACCGGGATGCTGGTAACCGGGACTGTGGCTCCGGTCGTCGCCCACCGGGAGATTCACGACGCGCTCGGCGCGCAGGTGGGAACCGTGGCGCAGTGGCTGCCGACGCTCTGGGACTGGATGTCGGGAGTCGGTCGGCCTCTGGTGATCGGTCTGGTGATCTTCGCCGTCTGTGGCGCCGTGCTGGGGTATTTCTGCGTCGACCTGGCCTGGCGCTGGGCGATCGTGAGGCGCCTGCGCCGGCGTATCGCGGCCCGCGGCTAACCCGTTGCGGGATGACAGCCGGAAAGGGGACGAAGTGGACTTTCGCTGTACCGCCGGGGTTGTGGCGCGGACATGGAATAGGTCCTTACTTGGCAGTTTGACGAGATTACGACAAGGAGTCTTCATTTTAAGCGCCTGACATCCCGGCCGACGAACCGGCCCGATTGAAGTCCCTGCGAGCGCTCAACATCCTCGATACTGCACCGGAAGAACGATTCGATCGCCTGACACGAATGGCCAAGCGGCTCTTCGGAGTGCCGGACGCGTTGGCCGATCGGCGCTTTGCCGACAACCCGCTGGTCCTGAACGAGCCCCGGGTGCGCTTCTACGCGGGCGCTCCGCTCAAGGGTTCGGATGGCCGCAAATGGGCACGCTGTCCATCATTGACCAGCAGCCACGAAGTCTTGCCAGAGACGATATCGAGGCGCTGGAAGATCTGGCCGCCATGGTCGAGCGCGAGCTCGTGGCGATCGAAATGGCGACGGTCGATAACCTGACCGGGATCGCCAATCGCCGCGGCTTGCTGATCACGCCCTCGGCCAAGAGGATGCTGTCGTTCGCGCAGCTGATCCTGGTGCGGCCCAGCGGCCTGACTTCCCGCCGTGTTTTTCCAGCAGCCGGACGTCGGTGATGGTCATCCCGCGATCGACCGCCTTGCACATGTCGTAGATCGTGAGCAGGCCGACCTGCACCGCGGTCAGCGCCTCCATCTCGACGCCGGTCTGGCCACGGCATTCGACTGTGGCGCGACAATGCACCGCTGGATTCTGGTCGTCGATCTCAAAATCGACCGCGACGCGGGTCAGCGCGATCGGGTGGCACAGCGGAATCAGCTCGGCGGTGCGCTTGGCGCCCTGGATGGCGGCAATCCGCGCCACGCCGATGACATCGCCCTTGCTGGCGGTGCCGGAAATGATCAGCGCCAGTGTTTCCGCTTTCATCCGGATTGAGCCAACGGCGATCGCCACCCGGTGGGTGACGTTCTTGTCGGCGACATCAACCATGTGGGCCTTGCCGGAGGAGTCAAAGTGGGTAAGTTGGTCGCTCATGGGGCTCGATCCTGACTATGGCTATCATAACCGGGCCGGGCCGTTACGCTGATGGCCGGCCTCGATCTTGTAGGGAGTGCCTCGATGTCCTTGCCCTCTGTTGCGAGGGATCCTGCCGCCGCTGCGCCGCGCGCGGCGAAACCGCGTCGCTGGCGCTCTGCCGCGTGCATTTGCCTCGCGCTCACGCTCGGGGCCGAGCCACCCCTGCTGCTGGCCCAGCCGGGGCCGTTGCCCCAACTGGGGGACCCCGGCGGCGGCGAGCTCTCGCCGCTGCTCGAACACCGCATCGGCGAGGAGATCATGCGCGATCTGCGGCGCAGCGGCGAGGTCATGGACGACGTCCAGGGCACCGATTACCTGAATTCCCTGGCGGCCCGCCTCACGGCCCGTAACGGCCCCGACGACCAGAAGTTCGAGCTCTTCCTGGTGGGCGATCCGACCCTCAACGCCTTCGCGCTGCCCGGCGGGTTCATCGGCGTGCACAGCGGCCTGATAGTAGCCGCGCAGTCGGAATCCGAGCTGGCTTCCGTGCTGGCCCACGAGATGGCGCACATCACCCAGCGCCATATAGCGCGGATGTTCGAGCGCGCGCGCCAGAGTTCAATCTTCTCGATCGCCGCGCTGGTCCTCGCGGTGCTCGCGGCACGTTCCAACCCGCAGGCGATCGGCGGGATCGTCTCGCTGGGGGAGTCGGTGCAGATGCACCAGATGCTGGGCTTTTCGCGCGACGCCGAGCGCGAGGCCGACCGCATCGGGCTCGAGACCCTGGTGGGGGCCGGTTTCTATCCCCCTGACATGGTCAATTTCTTCGAGCGACTGCAGAAGGCGTCGCGTCTTTATGAGGGCGGAGCCCCGGAGTACCTGCGAACTCACCCGCTCACTTCCAATCGCATGGCCGACATCCAGGGCCGGGTGCAGGAAATTGCCGGTTCGGCCAGCAAGCCGGTGTCGCTGCAGGACCAGCTTGCGTTTGAGCTCGTGCGGGCGCGACTGAGGGCCCTTGCCGATACCGGGGTCGATGGCCTGCGACGCGCCCGTGCCCAGCTTGAATCGTCCCTCGACCAGGACTCCGACACCGCCCGGGGGCTACGCTGGTACGGCATCGCGGTGATTGCCAACGCGCAGCGCGATTTCGCCGGCGCCCGCCTGGCCCTCGAGCGGGCGCGGCCGCTGCTGCCGGCGGGGCAAGAATACCTGGCGCAGCTCGGGCTGCAAGTCGCGCTCGACTCGGGCGCGACCAAGTCCGCGCTCGTGCTCGCCGACGAGGCCGTGGGGCGCTGGCCGCACGTGCGAGCGCTCGCGCACCTGCGCTCCCGGGCGCTGCTCGAGCTGCGCGATTACCAGGCGGCGGCGGACTACCTGACCGAGCGCCTGCGCGAGTGGCCCAAGGACACCCGGCTCTGGAAGATGCTCGCCGAGGCCCAGAACGCGCTCGGCAAGGTTGCGCTGGCGCACCGTGCCACGGCCGAGCAGTACGCACTCGCCGGTGCCTGGCCGGCGGCGATCGAACAACTCAAGATGGCGCGCACTTCGCCGCAGCTGGACTTCTACACTGCCTCGAGGATCGACGCCCGCCTGCGCGAACTCGAGCGGGAATTGCGCCGCGAACAGGAAGACAGCAAGGGACAGCGCCCCAACGGCTAGCGGCGAGCAGGCTTGCCCTCACCCGCCCGGGGCCGGCGCCAGGGGCGCGAAGAACTCAAGGGCGCCGCGCCCGATCGCATCGATCCGGCCCGGAAAATTGCCGACCGGGAATCCGGCGTGCCCTCCTTCAGCGGGATAACAGAGGCGAACGTCGTCCGGGACCGAGGACGGGGCGATCAGCGCACTGGCGGGCAGGAACGGATCGTTGCGGGCGTTGACGATCAGCGTCGGGGTGCGGATCGCCGCGACAAAGCGCTTGCTGGAACAACGCTCCCAGTAGTCGTAGCAGCTGGCAAACCCGTGCAGCGGGGCAGTCACCAGGTCGTCGAAATCGTGGAAGGTTCGCGCCCGCAACAGCCGCTCGCGGTCAAACAGTCCCGGGTACTGGGCGAGCTTCAGCAGGCTCTTGCGTTTGAGCGTGCGCAGGAAGTTATGGGTGTAGAGGAGGTTGAATCCGCGCGCGAGCGCTATCGCGCCCGCCTGCAGATCGTGGGGCGCAGAAACTGCCACGGCGCCTGCCAGCAGTGGCGACGCGCTGCCGCCGCGCTCGCCAAGCCACTTGAGCAGCGCGTTGCCACCCAGCGAGACGCCGATTGCGAACATCGCGGCGGGGGGCGTTGCGAGTCGCCGGAAGGCCCAGTCGATGTCGTCGGTTTCGCCGGAGTGATAGGCCCGGGGAGCAAGGTTGATCTCGCCGCCGCAGCCGCGCCAGTGCACCACGGCGCCCCGCCAGCCGCGCTCCAGCACCACGTGCATTGCTGCCTGGGCGTAGTGGCTGTGCGAGCTGCCTTCCAGTCCGTGCAGCAGCACCACCAGTGGCGTCGCGGCGTCCGGCTCCGGGAGCCCCGGCTGGCGGGCGAAATCGACGTCGATAAAATCCCCGTCGGGCAAGGTCCAGCGCTCGCGGCGGTATGCCACCCGGGGGCGCGGCAGAAACAGCGCCGGGTAGATGGTCTGCGCGTGCTGGCCACGCAGCCACGGTGGCGCACGATAGTGTGTGAACTCCGCCGGTGGCGCCTGGTCCACGAGGAACTGCCCGGCACTGGTCATGCCGGAGCGGGATGGCGCGATTGGCGGCGATCCCGACACCGGCGTGGCGCTTCAGTGCGCTGCGTGGGCGAGCTTCTCGGGGTCGATCCGGTAGGCCGCGCCGCAGTACGGGCAGTGGGCCTCGCCGTTGTCGGCGACCTTGAGGAACACCCGGGGATGGGAGCTCCAGAGGGCGGCCTTGCGGTTCGGGCAGCAGACTGGCAGGTCGGAGGCGTCGAGTTCGACAAACGTCCCGGTTTTCGCTTCGGTCATGGTCGTGATTGCTCCAGGAATGTGGCGCTTGGGCTCAGACGTGGGCGAGCCAGTCGCGGTAGCGCTCGTCTTCGCCGGCCACCACCTTGAAGAACAGCGACTGGATCTGCTCCGTGATCGGTCCCCGCCGCCCTTCGCCGATGGTCCGGTTGTCGAGTTCGCGAATCGGGGTGATCTCGGCTGCGGTGCCGCTGAAGAACGCCTCGTCGCAGCAGTACATCTCGTCGCGCGTGATGCGCTTCTCGACCACGGGAATGCCCAGGTCGCGGGCCATCGCCAGCACCGAGTTGCGCGTGATGCCGTCGAGGCAGGAGGCCACATCGGGGGTATAGATCGTGCCGTTGCGAACGACAAATACGTTCTCGCCCGGGCCCTCGGAGATGTAACCCTCAGTGTCGAGCAGCAGCGCCTCGTCGTAGCCGTCGGCCGCCGCTTCCTGATGCGCCAGGATCGAATTGATGTAGTAGCCGCAAGCCTTGGCACGGACCAGAGAGATGTTGACATGGTGACGCGTGAACGACGAAGTCTTGACCCGGATGCCCTTGGCCATTCCTTCCTCACCGAGGTAGGCGCCCCAGGCCCAGCCCGCGATCGCGACATGGATGGTGTTGCCGGTGGGCGACAATCCGAGCTTCTCCGAGCCAACCCACACCAGCGGGCGCAGATAGCAGGATTCGAGGTGGTTCTCTCGCACCACGTCTTTCTGCGCCTGGGCGATCTCTTCGTACGAGTAGGGGATCGTCAGCCCGAGAATCTTGGCGGAGTTGAACAACCGCTTGGTGTGCTCGGCGAGTCGGAAGATCGCCGATCCCTGCGCGGTCTTGTACGCGCGCACACCCTCGAACACCCCCATCCCGTAGTGCAGCGTGTGGGTCAGGACGTGGATATTGGCCGAGCGCCAGTCGACCATCTTGCCGTCGAACCAGATCAGACCATCGCGGTCAGAGATTGCGTTCATCAATTCCCCTGCTCAATGTGCGGTCGCAGCGAACGGCGGCCAATCCGTAATTCTAGCGAATCATCGCGCCCCTGAGGTGGCGGACTGCGGCCGTTGCTACACTAGCGTGATGCGACGGTCGCCGGTCAGGCAGAGCCTCGGGTTCCAGGTGGGATTGCTGGCCACCATGCAGGCCCTATTGCTGATCGTCAACGTGTCGTTCGTAGCGATCAACGGGCTGGTCGGGTTCACGCTGGCCGACAACAAGTTGCTCGCCACGCTGCCGGTGACCGGCTACGTGCTGGGCGCCGCCCTGTGGGCGATACCGGCGGCGGCGCTGATGGCGCGGCTGGGCCGGCGCCGCGGTTATACGCTGGGTGCCCTGGTGATGGCCGTCGGCGCGGCGCTGGCAGGGTTGGCGGTGTACAGCGCCTCACTCTGGCTGTTGTGCCTGGCAACCTTCGTGTGCGGCGGCTTCAACGCTTTTGGCATCAGCTACCGCTTCGCCGCTGCCGACGTGGCCGATGCCTACCGCCCCACTTTCCGTGCCAAGGCGATCTCGCTGGTGCTCGCGGGAGGGATCGCCGGCGGGGTTCTCGGTCCGACGCTGGCCGGATGGTCGCGGGGCTGGCTGTCGACCCAGTACCTGGGAACCTACCTGGCGCTGGGCGTTATGGCCCTGTTGTCGCTGTTGCTGGCCCAACTGCTGCACCTGCCCAAGCCGACCGAACAGGCGGCCGCTGGTCAGCTCCGGCCGCTGCGCGAATTGCTCCAGCCGGCGGTGTTACGGATCGCGATCATCTGCTGCGCGGTCTCCTACGGGGTAATGAACCTGCTGATGGTGGCGACCCCGCTGGCCATGACGCTGCACCACCATAGCTTCGCGCAGGCGGGTCTGGTACTCGAGTGGCACGTGATCGGGATGTACGCACCGGGCTTCGTGACCGGCGCTCTGATCGCGCGCTTCGGCGCTTTGCGGGTGATCCTGGCAGGTGTCCTGCTCAACCTGGCCTGCATCGCGGTGGCGCTGTCGGGGACCGGGATGGAGCATTTCCTGGTCGCCCTGGTGCTGCTGGGCGTGGGCTGGAATTTCATGTACATCGGCGGGACCACCCTGATCACCTACCAGTATTCCGGCCCCGAGAAGAACCGCGTGCAGGGCTTTACGGATGCCTGTGTGTTCACGACGATGGTCACCTCATCGGCGTCTTCGGGAGCCTTGTTGGTCGCCAACGGTTGGCAGTTGCTCAACTGGGTCGCGCTCCCGTTCGTGCTGGCGGCGTTCCTGGCGGTGCTGTGGCTGGCCTACCGCTTCGGCTGGCGTCATGAGCAGCCGGTGGTGTCGATTCCCGCCGCGGCGGCTCCCGAGGTGGTTGCGGGCGACTAGTAGTCCCTGCAGGCAGCGGTGCTAGCGCGCCGCTTGTGCAAAGATTGAATCCCACAGGCGCGTTACCGCATCCACCTCGGCAGCGACTTCGGCGGGCTCGATGCGCGCGTATTCTCCGGAGTTGTCGAGCCGCAACGCATGTTGCAGCCGGCGGTAGCGGCGGTAGGCGTCGGCGACCTCGGCCGCAGCCGCGGCCTTGATCAGACCTTCTTCGGCGGCGCGCCCAAGCAGTGCGATGTTGCCGACGTTGTCGAGCAGCCGCGGGTGGCTGCGGGCATGGAGCAACACCAGGTACTGGACGGCGAATTCGATGTCGACCATTCCGCCCCGGTCGTGCTTCAAGTCGAACAGCTCGCTGCGGTTGGGGTGCCCGTCGTGCATGCGCTCACGCATCTTGAGCACTTCTTCGCGCAGCGTCGCGGGGCCCCGTTCGATCTGCAGGATCTCGCGCCGGATTCTCTCGAAAGCGGCACCAACCTGGGTATCGCCGCAACAGAAGCGGGCCCGGCTGAGCGCCTGGTGCTCCCACACCCAGGCCGATTCCTTCTGGTACTCCTCGAAGGCCCGCACGCTCGAGACCATCAGCCCGGCATTGCCGTTGGGACGAAGCCGGAGGTCGATCTCAAAGAGCTGTCCCGCGGCGGTGCGGGTCGACAGCCACGCCGAGACGCGCTGGGCGAGCAGCGCGTAGGCCTGGGGTGCGCGCTCGTCGTCGTCGTCGTAGAGAAACACCAGATCGAGGTCTGAGGCGTAGCCCAGTTCCTTGCCGCCCAGCCGGCCGTAGCCGATCACCGCGAAGCGCGGATGGTCGCAAAACCGCAGCCGCAGCTGGGGCCAGACCCGAGCGATGGCGATCTCAATCACCCGATCGGCCAGGTCGCTGAGGTGGTCGGCGAGGCGCTCGACGCTGAGTGATCCTGCCAAATCCTGCGCCAGCAGCCGGAAGAGCTGCGAATGGTGCGATTCGCGCACCATGTCCATCTGCAGCTCGACGTCGGGGGCGCCGTCGATCAGCGCGCTGTCGAGCCGGGCGTTGACCATGCTCTGCCAGGCGCCGTAGTCGACCGGCTCCTGCAAGTTGCCGTCGAGCAGTTCGTCGAGCACGATCGGATGGCGGATCAGGTATTCGGCGGCCCATCGCGATTGCCCCAGTATTTGCAGCACCCGCTCGAAAGCGTGGGGAAACTGCACCATGAGCGCCAGGTATGCCGGCCGCCGGCAGACGGTTTCAAGCAGGTCGATCAGCCGGCTCAGCCCGGTGGGCCCGGTGCCGCGGCGGCGGGCCTCAGCGAACAGCGCGTCGATCGAGCGCCGGGCGTCGGGGCGCGCGGCGCGATAGCGCGGGCCCTCGCGAAAACTCTCGAAACGTCGCGCGGTGTCAGGGTCGAGCGCTTCGGACAGTTCATCGCAGCCATTGGCGCCGCCCGCATGCTCCGATTCCGGTTCGGCCAGCAGGTCATTGAAGACCCGCTCGACCAGCCCGCAGGCCTGCTCAAGTTCGCTCTCAAGCTGCTCGCGGGTCAAGCCGATCATCGCTGCCACCTCCTCGCGCACCTGAGCGTCGGCGGGCAGCCGATGACTCTGTTCGTCCTCGCGGTACTGGATCGCGTGTTCGACCCGGCGCAACAAGCCGTAGGCCTTGGCCAGTCCCTGCGCCTCGGCGCTCGGCAGCAGGTTGCGCTCGCCCAGCACCGCCAGAGTCGGCAAGGTGGCGCGGTCGCGCAGGTCGAGATCGCGACCGCCGCGGACGATTTCGAACAGCTGGGCGGCGAATTCGATTTCGCGGATGCCGCCGCGTCCGAGTTTCACGTCCCGGGTGCCGGCGTGGCGGAAATCGCGCCGCGCGGCTTCGGCGCGGATCATGCCGTGGAGGTCGCGCAGCCCGGCGAAGACGTCGTAGTCGATGTAGCGACGAAACACAAAGGGCTGAACCACTCTGGTCAGCGCGGCATCGTCGCGCTCGCGGGCCTCGGCGCCGGCCACCGAACTGGCCGCGATCACCCGCGCTTTGAGCCAGGCGAAGCGCTCCCATTCCCGCCCCTGGGCGTAGAAGTACTCCTCGAGCATCGACAGCGAAACGACCAGCGGCCCCGAGTCGCCATTCGGCCGCAGCCGGGTATCAACCCGAAACACGAATCCGTCGGCGGTGTTCTCCGACAGGATCGCGCTGGCGCGGCGCGCCACCCGGGTGAAGAAGTCACTGGTATCCAGGCTCCCGCGCCGGGTCGGCTGGCCATTGGGCTGGACCCCGCTGGTGACGCCTTCCTCGCGAAAGACGAACACCAGGTCGAGGTCCGAGGACACATTGAGCTCGTCGGCCCCGCCCTTGCCCATGCCGACCGCGAGCAGGTCCTGGGGCGCTCCGGCGCGGTCCAGCGGCACGCCGTGGGACTCGGCGACCTCGGCCATCGCCGCGTCGAGCGCGGTCGCGGTGGCGATCTCGGCGAGCCTCGTCATGGTGGCGCAGACCTCGACCAGCGGCGCCAGGGCGCGCAGGTCGCGTTCCATCAGTGCCATCATCACCAGGCGGCGCATCCGCCGCAGCGCCACCGGCGCCGGTTCCCCGTCGCTTTCGCGCTCCAGAGTAGCCGTGATCGCGCGCGCGTCGATGGGCGCTTCGATCAGCTGCCGCAACCAGGCGCAGGCGTCGGACTCCGGTCCGATCGCGAACAGAGACCGCCGAAAATATCCCGAATAGCGTTCGGCGACAAATCCCATAGATAACCACCCGAAAAGGGTATTCTAGGTCGAGTATCCTCGCGCGTTCGGTAACTATTCGCGGCACATGCTTCGCGCTCCGTCCTTTCGAGCCTTTCGTGGTCACAGCTCACCGAGTCGGGCGCTGCGTGTTTGCGCCTGGATCGCGCTGGTCCTGGTGATCGTTCTTGCCGCCGGTTATTCATTCACCCGCTATTACCTCTGGCCAAAACTCGACCGCTGGCGCCCCGAGATCGAGAGCGCGCTGAGCGCAGAGCTGGGCCAGCCCCTGCATATCGGCAGTCTTGCCCCGGGCTTCGATGGAATCCACCCGCGCCTCAGGATCAACGACCTGCGCGTTGGAGTGACGGGCGAGGGCCGCACGCTGAGCATCGGCAGGGTCGATGCCACCTTGTCGTGGCGCAGCGCACTGCTGGGCCAACCGCGGCTGGTTGCCCTGCGGATCGCCGACGCCGATGTCGCCGTAGTGCGGCTCGACGAGCGCCGCTGGGAGCTCGCCGGCCTCCGGATCGACCTTGACGGCGGCAACGGAACACTGGCGCGCTGGCTCCTCGAGCAACCGTCGATTCGAATCGAGTCGATCAGGATCGCCTACGACGACCGGGTCACGCAGCATTGGGCGAGCTTGGCGCTGCAGGAGCTGTCGCTGCAGGCACTCGGGCGGCGTCACCGTTTCGCGGCACGGGCGGAGGCGGAAGGAATTGGCGCGCTGGAACTCAAGGGCAATATCCTGCGCCAGCCCGAAACTCCTGCCCCGCAGGATGCCGACTGGAGCGGCGACATTGCTCTGGACGTGGCGCGGCTGGACTGGGCGGCGCTGCGGCCTTTCCTGTCAGGGGTGCTCGTTGCCGGTCAGGGCCTGGAACGGCTCGAGAGCATGCGCGGCGACGCCCAGGCGAAAGTGACGATTGAGCGCGGGCGGCCAGTCGGGGCTCGGCTCAGGGTCGCGCTCAGTGACCTGCGCCTGGCCGAAGCGGCGGATGGTTCGGGACTGGAACTTGCCCAGGTGGGCGCCGAACTCAATGCCCGCTGGGACCGGCAGCGCGCCCTGGCGCTCGACATCGAGCGCGGCAGCATCACGGTCGGCGCAGCGGCACCTGGCGTCCCGGGGGTGGTCCCGGGCGCGGACCGGGTAGCCACGCTGGCGCTGGCCGGCAACGACAACCAGCTGCGGCTCGACGCCGCCGGAGAGCCGCTGGCGCTGCGGCTCAACCTGGCGCCGTTCGAAGCCGGCGAGGTGCTGGCGCTGCTGCCATCGCTCGGGTCGGTGGGCGCCAGCGTGCCGGCCTGGCTCACCCGGTTCCACGGTAGTGGCCGGATCGAAGGTCTAGAACTGAACTGGGAACGCGGCGGCGAACAGCCCGCCTATTCGCTCGCGCTGGCCTTCAGGAATCTGGCGCTGGGGCGCGAGCTTGCGCACGAAGTGCCCTGGCCCTCGTTCGCCGGGATGAGCGGTGAGCTCAACCTGGGGCCCGGCGGAGGCGCGGTCAACATCGAGGGCGAACGCGCCGGCGGCTCTTTCCCAGGGGTCTTCGAAGACCCGCTGATCAAGTTTGACAAGATTGCCGCTCGGGTCACATGGACCGTGCAACCGCCGGCCCAGGGGGGCGGCGCCAGTGCGCTCAAGGTCGAGATCGCCAGCCTGCGCTTCGCCAACGCCGACGCCGCGGGAGAGCTCAATGGCAGTTACCGTTCGGGCGGCAAGGGGCCGGGCCTGGTCGACCTCACCGGCACCATCGAGCGCGCCGAGGCGCGCAGCGTGGCCCGCTATCTGCCGCTCCAGGTGTCGCACCAGGTGCGCGACTGGCTTGGTCGATCGCTGCTCACCGGCAGGGCAAGTGCCGGCCACTTTCGCTTGCGCGGGGATCTCGCCGATTTCCCTTACCGGGACGTGACCAGCGGTGAGTTCCGGGTCGATGCCCAGGTGGGTGATGCCACGCTGGCCTACTCGCCCGGCTGGCCGGCGATCGAGCGCTTCGATGGCCACCTCGAATTCGAGCGCGCCGGCATGCTGATCGCGATGAAGTCCGGGGCCGTATTCGGCGCTCATCTGGGCGCGACCACGGCCACCATCCCGGACTTTCGCGATGCCATCCTGCGGGTCGAGGGCAGTGCCGATGGGTCGGCCCAGGACATGGTCCGTTTCGTCAACGAGAGTCCGCTGCGCAACCGGATCGATGACTTCACCACCGCGACGCTGGTCGATGGCAGGGCAACGCTCAGCCTGCGGCTGACGATTCCGTTGCGCGATAACAAGACCGCACGAGTCAACGGCTCGGTACTGCTGGCCGGGAACAACGTGCAGCTCGAGCCCACCTTGCCACGGTTCGATAACGTGCACGGGCGGCTCGATTTCACCGAGGAACAGCTGGCACTGCGCACCTTGAGCGCGCGCCTGCTCGGGGGCGAGATCAAGGTCGAGGGCGAGACCACCGGCCCGGGGCGCTTTGCATTGCGCGCCTCGGGAAAAATCGGCGCCGACGGGATCAGGCGACTGGTCGACAATCAGGTGACCCGGCGTTTCAAGGGGGCTGCGGACTATCGGGCAACCATCGACGTCAACCGCCACGCCGCCCGGGTGCATCTCGAGAGCGACCTGGTGGGGTTGGCGAGCACCCTGCCGGCACCATTCACCAAGGCCGCCGAGGAGAGTTGGGCGTTGCGCCTCGACGCCGTCCCCGAGACCCCGGTTCGGCCCGATGAGAGGCCGGTGCGCGAGCGCATCGACCTGCGACTGCGGGACGATGTTCATCTCGCGATCGTGCGTCAGCGCGACCCGGTGACCAATAAGCTGGCGATTCGCAGCGCGTCGTTTGCGCTCAACGCCGCCGCCGCGCCGTTGCCGTCAGAAGGGCTCAAGGTGGCCCTGGGTATCGACGAGATCGATCTCGATGCCTGGAATTCCCTGTTGCGCGGGCCGGGCGTGCTTCCCGCCAGGGAGGTCGCCGGAGTGCCGGCGGCGAGCGAATTCGCTGCCGGATTCCCGCTGTTGCCCGACGAGGTCTCGGTGGTGGCGCGGCGGGTGCACATCGCCAACAAGGACATCGACGACGTGGTGTTCGGGGCGACGCGCCTGGGAGGTTATTGGAACGCCAACGTACACGCGCGCCAGATCGACGGTTTCTTCAGCTGGCTGGCGGCGCCATCGGACCGGCAGGCCGGCTCGTTGACCGCCCGCTTTGCCAGGCTCGAGATCGGACCTGACCGAGTCAGCGAAATCGAGTCATTGCTGGCCGCGGAACCAGAAACGCTGCCGGCGCTCGACGTGGTCGCGGATGAGTTTGTCCTCGGCCAAGCCGCCATGGGGCGGCTTGAGCTGCGCGCGACCAACCGTCAAACGGCCGGCGGCTCGGCCTGGCAACTCGATCGCCTGAGCATCCGGCATCCTGGGGCGCTGGTACGCGCGAGTGGCACCTGGGCTCTGCCACTCGCGCCCTTGCGTGCCACCGACCTGGACTTCGAAATCGAGCTGAGCGACGCCGGTTTGGCACTTGACACCCATGGCATCCAGGGAGCGCTGCGCGGTGGGGTCGGGATGCTCACTGGCAAGGTGAATTGGGTTGGGTCGCCGCTGGCGATCAACTACCCGAGCCTGAGTGGCGAACTGCAGCTCGCCATCGGCAAGGGCCAGTTCCTCAAGACCGACCCCGGAATCGGCAAACTGATCGGCGTGCTCAGCCTGCAATCGCTGGCTCGTCGGCTGACGCTCGACTTTCGCGACATCTTCGCCAAAGGGTTCGCCTTCGACGAAATCACGGGTGACGTGGCAATTCGCAAGGGTGTCGCCTCCACCGATGAGCTGAAGATGAAGGGAGTGCAGGCCCAGGTGAAGATCCGGGGCACGGTCGACATCGCCAACGAGACCCAGCGGCTCCAGGTCGAGATCCGCCCCGAGCTCAATGCCGGCCTGGCTTCGCTCGCCTACGCAACCATCAATCCTGTGCTCGGCTTGGGGTCACTGGTCGCGCAGGCGATGCTGAACCGGCCACTACAGGAAATGTTCTCTTCCGAGTATCGGATCGATGGCAGCTGGTCGAGCCCCAATGTGGTCGAGGTCAAGCCGGCGGCGTCGGTCACGCCGGTGAGGTAGCATCGCGACATGAAGAACATCGTTCACAATGACCAGTCGCTGCTAATCGCCCGCCAGGCTCTGCTCGATCCCTATGGAATCGGCGAACGGCACCTGGAACGGGCCCTGGCCGAGGTGTTTGGGCATCGGGTCGATTACAGCGACCTGTATTTCCAGTTCACGCGCAGCGAAAGCTGGGGGCTGGAGGAGGGCATCGTCAAGTCTGGTCACTTCGCGATCGACCAGGGCGTCGGGGTGCGGGCGGTGGTTGGCGATCGCACCGCATTCGCCTATTCCGACGCGATCAGCGAAGAGGCCCTGCTGTCGGCGGCTCGAACCACCAGGACGATCGCGCGTCGTGGTGCGGGCAGGGTGAAGGTCGCCGAGCGGCTGACGCCAGGAGCGAGTCGCGAACTCTACGCCCGGGACAATCCGATCGCGGCGCTGAGCGCGGGCGAGAAGGTCGCATTGCTCGAGCGGGTCGAGGCCCTGGCCCGGGCTAGCGATCCGCGCGTCACCCAGGTGCTGGCGGGAATCGCCGGTGAATACGACATCATCCTGGTGGCACGTTCGGACGGCCTGATTGCCGCCGATGTGCGCCCGCTGGTGCGCCTTTCGGTAACGGTGATCGCCGAGCAGGGCGGGCGGCGCGAACAGGGCAGCAGTGGCGGCGGCGGGCGCTTCGATTTCACCCGCTTCGACGATGCGATGTTGCGGCGGCACGTCGACGAGGCGGTCCATGGCGCGCTCGTCAACCTCGAGGCCCGGCCGGCGCCGGCCGGAATGATGAGCGTGGTGCTCGGCCCGGGATGGCCGGGCGTGCTGTTGCACGAGGCGATCGGTCACGGGCTCGAGGGCGACTTCAACCGCAAGGGCTCGTCGACGTTCTCAGGACGGATCGGGGAGCGGGTCGCGGCGCCGGGGGTGACCGTGGTCGACGACGGCACGATTGCCGAACGGCGCGGATCGCTTAACATCGACGACGAGGGCAACCCGTCTCAGGTCAACGTGCTGATCGAGGACGGCGTGCTGCGCGGCTACCTGCATGACACGCTCAACGCTCGCCTGATGAAGACCGCGAGCACCGGCAACGGGCGGCGCGAATCCTTCGCGCACTTGCCCATGCCGCGGATGACCAACACCTACATGCTGGCTGGCGAGAATGATCCGCAGGAAATCATCGCTTCGGTTGAGCGCGGGTTGTACGCGGTCAACTTTGGCGGCGGGCAGGTCGACATCACCAACGGGAAATTCGTGTTCTCGGCCTCGGAAGCCTACTGGGTCGAGGGCGGGCAGATCCAGTATGCGGTCAAGGGAGCGACCATCATTGGCAATGGCCCGGACGCGCTCACCCGCGTCTGCATGATCGGCAATGACCTGCGCCTCGACGCCGGGGTCGGGGTGTGCGGCAAGGACGGCCAGAGCGTTCCGGTCGGGGTTGGCCAGCCGACGCTGCGCATCGAGGGGCTGACTGTCGGGGGCACGGCGTGAGCCGGTGCGAACTCGAACTTGCGCCGGCACTTGAATCCATCTAGACTGCGCTGCATGGAATTTCACCGCGCCTCCTACTCCTTCTGGTTTTGGAGCTTTACCTGCCCCCGGCGGGTCGAGTCAGGTGCGCTTGCGTAACGAAATACCAGGCAAACAGAATCGACAAGACCGCCGGCCCAGCCCGGCGGTTTTTTTTTGCAGTAACCACAGGAAACACAGTCATGTCACCACGCATCGATGACGTCCGAATGAAGGCGATGATGGAGCT
>JAHYJF010000349.1 GCA_019428955.1 Burkholderiaceae bacterium | reverse complement strand
CTTCTTCGCCCGCCTGTTCGGCCAGGGCCGGAGCGAACGCGCTCGGCGTATCGGCGACCTGCTCCACGCCACCGGCCTGGCGCCGTTCGCCAGCCGCCCGGGCGGCAAGCTGTCCGGTGGCATGAAGCAGAAACTGGGCCTGTGCTGTGCCCTCATCCACGATCCCGACCTGCTCATCCTGGACGAGCCGACCACCGGGGTCGACCCGCTCTCGCGGCGTCAGTTCTGGGAACTGATCGAGCGTATCCGGGAACGTCGGCCCGGTATGAGCGTACTGGTGGCGACCGCCTACATGGAAGAAGCGGCGCGCTTCGACTGGCTGGTTGCCATGAACGACGGCAGTGTCCTGGCCAGCGGTGCGCCGGCCGAACTGCTGGCCGAGACGCGAACCGATAGTCTCGAAGCGGCCTTCATCGCGCTCTTGCCCGAGGAACAAAGGGCCGGCTACCAGCCGGTGGTCATCACCCCTCGCGAGATCGCCGACGATGGAAAGGCAACCATCGAGGCACGCGACCTGACCATGCGCTTTGGCGATTTCGTGGCGGTCGATCACGTCAGCTTCTGCATCGAGCGCGGCGAAATCTTCGGTTTCCTCGGCTCCAACGGCTGCGGCAAAACCACCACTATGAAGATGCTGACCGGCCTGTTGGCCGCCAGCGAGGGCGAGGCCTGGCTGTTCGGCAAGACGGTCGATGCAAAGGATATCGAGACCCGGCGCCGGGTCGGCTACATGAGTCAGTCATTCTCGCTGTATGGCGAGCTAACCGTGCGCCAGAACCTGGAGTTGCATGCACGACTGTTTAGCATGCCGGAGGCGCAGATCGCGCAGCGCGTAGCGGAGATGGCGCAAAAGTTTGATCTGACTGAGGCCATGGGCGCTCTACCCGACGCCCTGCCGCTGGGCGTGCGCCAGCGCCTGTCACTGGCCGTCGCCCTGATCCACGGCCCGGAGATGCTGATCCTGGACGAACCGACCTCAGGCGTCGACCCGGTCGCGCGCGACGCCTTCTGGCGCATCCTCATAGAGCTATCGCGCAAAGACAAAGTCACCATCTTTATCTCCACCCACTTTATGAACGAGGCCGAGCGTTGTGACCGCATCTCACTCATGCACGCGGGACGGGTGTTGGTCAGCGACACGCCGGCGACGATCATCGCGGAACGGAGCGCGGATTCGCTGGAGACCGCTTTCATCAGCCATCTGGAAGCGGTGACCGACGGCGACGGCGCGGCCGAACCCGCAGCGGCCGCCGCCTTGCCATCAGGTAGCGAGTCGGCCGCCGCCGTACCGCCTTACGCAGGCTTCAGCCCACTCCGGATGTTCAGCTACATGCGTCGCGAGGCGCTGGAACTAAGCCGCGACCCGGTCCGGCTCACACTGTCCCTGCTTGGCAGCTTGGTGCTGATGATAGTGATGGGCTACGGCATCACCTTGGACGTCGAGAATCTCAGCTACGCCGTACTCGACCGTGATCAGACCGCGCTGAGCCAGAGTTACCTGCTGAACCTGGAGGGTTCGCGCTATTTTGTCGAACGCCCGCCAATCCGTGATTACGACGACCTTGACCGGCGCATGCGCTCGGGTGAGATCAGTCTGGCCATCGAGATCCCACCCGGCTTCGCGCGCGACGTCGCGCGCGGCGCTACGGTATTTATCGGCGCATGGGTCGACGGCGCCATGCCGACCCGCGCGGAAACCGTGATCGGCTATGTGCAGGGCATCCACGGACAATGGCTGCATAGGCGCGGACGTGAAACGCGGGGCGAGGCGCCACCGAGTGGACTGGCAACGATCGAGACACGTTTTCGTTACAACCCAGACGTCAAGAGCCTGCCAGCCATGGTCCCGGCCATCATCCCGCTGCTGTTGCTACTGATCCCGGCCATGCTGACGGCCCTGTCGGTGGTGCGGGAGAAGGAGTTGGGATCCATTGTCAATCTGTACGTCACCCCGGTGACCCGCACCGAATTCCTGCTCGGCAAGCAATTGCCCTACATCGTGGTGGCCATGGTCAACTTCCTGTTCCTGACCGCCATGGCCCTGTTCCTGTTCAGGGTGCCGATTACCGGCAGCTTCCCGACCCTGGCCTTCGCTGCCCTGATGTACGTTGGGAGTTCGACGGCCATGGGCCTGCTGGTGTCCGCCTTTACCCGGAGCCAGGTCGCCGCAATGTTCGGTACCGCCGTATTCACCATCCTGCCGGGCGTTCAGTTCTCCGGACTGATCAACCCGGTGTCCTCGCTGGAGGGCATGGGCCACTGGATCGGCCAGGTTTATCCGACCACCCATTTCATCGTCGTCGCCCGCGGCGTCTTTTCCAAGGGATTGGGCTACGCGGACTTGCAGGCGTCACTGGTGCCGCTGGCGCTTGCCGCCGTCGTGCTCATCGCCTTGGGCGTGGCGCTGCTCAGAAAGCAGGAGCGTTGACCATGCGGCGGGGCAATATCCTCAATCTAGGCATCAAGGAATTCTGCAGTCTGCTGCGCGATCCGATTATGCTGGTCTTCATCGTCTATGCCCTGACTTTCGAGGTGTATTCGGCGGCGACGGTGATGCCGGAGACTTTGCAGAAGGCGCCTATCGCCATCGTCGATGAGGACCGCTCGCCGCTGTCCAGACGCATCGGCGACAGCTTCCTGTCGCCCTATTTCCTGCCGCCCGAGCTGATCGACCAGGCCGAGATGGACGCGCGCATGGACGCCGGACTGGACACCTTCGCCCTCGTCATCCCGCCGAACTTCCAGCGTGACGTGCTGGCGCGGCGCAGTCCGACCCTCCAGCTCAACGTCGACGCCACCCGCATGACCCAGGCCTTCGCCGGCAGCGGCTACATCCAGGCCATCGTCATTGCCGAGGTCAACGACTACGCCATGGGTCACCAGATGACGTTTACGCCCTCGCCGGTCAGCCTGAACCTGCGCGCCCGTTTCAATCCTGAACTCAACCGGGTCTGGTTCGGTTCGCTCATGGAGATCATCAACCAAGTGACGCTGTTGTCCATCGTGCTGGCCGGCGCCGCGTTGATCCGCGAGCGCGAGCATGGCACCGTGGAGCATCTACTGGTGATGCCGGTGACACCCTTCGAGATCATGATGAGCAAGGTCTGGGCCATGGGACTGGTGGTGCTGGTCGGGTCCGCCGCCTCCCTGCTAGTCGTAGTCCAAGGCTTGCTCGCGGTGCCAATCCAGGGCTCGGTTATGCTGTTCCTCGTCGGCCGCCCCCTTCCCCT
>JAHYJF010000015.1 GCA_019428955.1 Burkholderiaceae bacterium | reverse complement strand
GGTGCCGGCCGCCACTACGGCGGGAACGTCGCCGCCCCGCTGTTCGCGCGGGTCGCCGGCGAAGCCATGCGGGCCCTGCAGGTCGAGCCCGATGCGCCCGGGGTGGCCGTGGTGATCCCGAGCACTGCGCTCGAGGAGAGCATGTGAGCGCCGCCGCCAAAGACATCGCCGCAGCGGGCGTCCGCGCCGGAGTCTGGCTGCGCAAGGTGCTCGCCCCGGGTGTGCAACTGCGGCTCGACAGCCGAGCGGTCGAGCCCGGTGACGCCTTCATCGCCGTGGCCGGCGCCCATGCCGATGGCCGCGATTACATCGCCCAGGCCATTGAACGTGGCGCAGCAGCGATCGTCTTCGATGCCGAGCCTCTGTCCGATGGCGCGCGCGCCGTGTCCGCAGTGACCGCCGCGCAGATTCCGGTGCCCAACGTCGGCATCATCGGTCTGCGCCAGGCGATCGGCCACATCGGCGCCGAGTTCTACGGCCACCCTGGCAAGCGCGTGCGGGTCGTCGCGGTGACCGGCACCAATGGCAAGACCAGTTGCGCCCACTGGATCGCCCACGGCCTGGCCGAGCCCGGCGGCAGCGGGGCCGGACTCATCGGCACCCTGGGCAGCGGTATCCTCGCGGCTGGCGATGGCGCCCAGCTCGAAAGTTTCGGATTGACCACCCCTGACGCCATCTCGCTGCAGAGGATGCTGCTGCGCTTTGCCCAGGCCAAGGTGCCGACGGTGACGATGGAGGCTTCCTCGATCGGGCTCGAGCAGGGTCGGCTGGCGGGGGTGCCGGTCGAGGTGGCGTTGTTCACCAACCTGACGCGCGATCATCTCGATTACCACGGCGACATGGCGTCCTACCTGGCGGCCAAGCGGATACTGTTTGCCACTGAGGAGCTGCGGGTCGCGATCGTCAACGGCGAAGACCCGGCCGCGGAGGTGATGCTCGAGGCCGCGCCGCGCGACGCCCTGCGCATCGCCTACGGGCTGTCGCCAGCGGCCGAGATTGGCGGCTACCCGGTCAAACGGCTCGCTGTGGCACGGATTCGCGATGCCGCCGGCGCGACCGAGGTCGCGGTGCGCGGCGAGTTCGGCGCCGCCGACATCCGCCTGGAGTTGCTCGGGCGCTTCAACGTCGTCAACGCCCTTGGGGTTGCCGCCGCCTGGATCGGGCTGGGCATGCCCTTTGCCGACGCGATGCAACGCCTCGAGAGCCTGCGTCCGGTGCCCGGGCGGATGCAGCGGCTCGAGCTGCCCGACGCGCCGCTGGCGGTCATCGACTATGCCCATACCCCCGATGCGCTGGCCAACGTCCTTGAAGCCTTGCGCCCCGTGGCGTCAGCGCGCGGCGGTCGCCTGTGGTGCGTGTTCGGCGCCGGCGGTGATCGCGATCCCGGCAAGCGCCCGCTGATGGGCTTTGCCGCCGAGCAGGTTGCCGACCGCCTGGTGATCACCAGCGACAACCCGCGCTCCGAGGAGCCGTTCCGGATCGTGTCCGACATTCGCGCGGGACTGAGCCGCGAGCCGGTCATGACCGAGCTCGATCGCGGCTCGGCGATCCGCAGCGCGCTCGACGCGGCGTCCCCCGCCGACGTGGTGCTGATCGCCGGCAAGGGACACGAGAATTACCAGGAAATCGGCGGCGAGCGCCTGCCCTTCGATGACTTCGAAGTCGCGCGCGAGCATTTGGTGACGCGGCTGGGAGCAGCTCATGTTTGAGCTCCGCCAGGCCCGTGACTGGATCGCCGGCGCGGTGCTCCGCGGTGACGGCGCACAGGCCGTGACCAGCGTCTCGACCGATAGCCGCAGCATCGTCCCGGGCGCGCTCTACGCCGCGCTGCGCGGCGAGCGCTTCGATGGTCATGACTTCGTCGCCGCCGCCCGCGCGGCCGGTGCGGTTGCGGTGATGGTCGAGGGCTGGCGCAGCGAATACGGCGAGCCGGCGCTGGAGGTTGCCGATACCCGCGCTGCGCTGGGCGAGCTCGCCGCCGCCTGGCGGCGCCGCTTCACGCTGCCCGTGATCGCGGTCACTGGCGCCAACGGCAAGACTACCGCCAAGGAAATGATCGCGGCGATTCTCGCCGCCCATCACGGCGCCGGCGCCTGGTTGGCGACCGCAGGCAATCTCAACAACGACGTTGGCGTGCCGCTCACCGTGCTGGGTTTGCGCGCCCATCATCGGGTTGCGGTCTTCGAGCTCGGCACCAACCACCCGGGTGAAATCGCCGCGCTGGCGATGATCGTGGCTCCGACAGTGGCGCTGGTCAACAACGCCCAGCGCGAACACCAGGAGTTCCTCCACGGGGTCGAGGCCAGTGCCCGCGAGAATGGCGCCGCCATCGCCGCCCTTGGTGGCGATGGCATCGCGGTCTATCCTGGCGATGATCCTTGCGCGTCGATCTGGCGCGATCTGGCCGGGGAACGAGCGCGCGTCGAATTCGGCTTGGCCGGCGGCGAGCAGCGCTTTGACGTTTCGGCGCCTGCCCGTGCCGAGGCCCGGGCCTTTGAAATGCGCATCGGGGTCAACACCATGGCGGTGCACCTGGCCACCGACGGCCAGCACAACGTGCGCAACGCGCTGGCGGCGGCCGCCTGTGCCCACGCGCTGCGGATCGATGCCGCCACCATCGTGCGCGGTCTCGAGCAGTTCCGACCGGTTCCCGGCCGGCTGGTGCGCATCGCGGCGGCGAGCGGTGCGATCTTGATTGATGACACCTACAACGCCAACCCCGATTCTGTGCGCGCTGCCATCGCCGTGCTCGCCGCGGCGCCGCCGCCGGCGGTGCTGGTGCTGGGCGACATGGGTGAGGTCGGGGCCGACGGGCCGGAGTTCCATCGTGAAATCGGTGCCTACGCGCAGGAGCACGGAATCTCCCGCCTGCTCGCATTTGGCCCGGCGTGCGCCGCTGCGGCCGCCGCCTTCGGGGATGGCGCCGAACACTTCACTGCCATCGAGCCCCTGATCGAGCGCGCCCGCGCCCTGGCGCTGCCGGGCACCACGGTGCTGGTCAAGGGTTCGCGTTTCATGCGCATGGAACGGGTGGTCAGCGCGCTGGCCGGACAGCCGGCGGGGGGCCACTGATGCTGCTCGAACTTACCCATTGGCTGGCGCAGGACATTCGCGCGTTTGCGGTGTTCAACTACATCACGCTGCGCGCGGTGCTGGCGGCGCTGACCGCGCTGGTGCTCGGGCTGGCGCTGGGGCCGGTGGTGATCCGCAAGCTCGCCGAGCTGAAGATCGGCCAGGCGGTGCGCCAGGACGGCCCCCAGACCCACCTGATCAAGACCGGCACCCCGACCATGGGCGGCGCCCTGATCCTGATCGCGATCGTGGTCGCGACCCTGTTTTGGGCCGACCTGCGCAATCGCTTCGTCTGGGTGGTGCTGGTCGTGACGCTGGGCTTCGGCCTGATCGGCTGGGTCGACGACTACCGCAAGGTCGTACACCGCAATCCCAAAGGCATGAGCGCCAAGGAAAAGTACGCCTGGCAGTCGCTCGTCGGACTCGGGGCCGCGGTCTACCTGGCCTTCTCGATTCCCTCCCATAGCAACGCCGAGGCCATCGACCTGTTCCTGCGCTGGGTGGGCAGCGGCCTGAACGCCGAGCTGCCGCCGCGAGCCGACCTGATCGTGCCGTTCTTCAAGCACATCGCCTATCCGCTGGGGGTGTTCGGCTTCATCTTGATGAGCTATTTCGTCATCGTCGGCACCAGCAACGCGGTCAACCTCACCGATGGTGCCGACGGGCTCGCGATCCTGCCGGCCGTGCTGGTCGGAGGCGCGCTGGGGATCTTTGCCTACGTGACCGGCAACGCGGTCTTCGCCCGCTACCTGCTGATCCCCTACATGCCCGGTGCCGGTGAACTCACCGTGATCTGCGGGGCGATCGGCGGCGCCGGACTCGCCTTCCTGTGGTTCAACACCTTCCCGGCGCAGGTCTTCATGGGCGACGTCGGGGCGCTGGCGATCGGCGGTGCCTTGGGCACGATCGCGATCATCGTGCGCCAGGAAATAGTGCTCTTCGTTATGGGCGGGATCTTTGTCGTCGAGACCCTTTCGGTGATGTTGCAGGTGGGCTACTTCAAGTACACCAGGTGGCGCTACGGCCAGGGTCAGCGGATCTTCCGGATGGCGCCACTGCATCACCACTTCGAGGTCGGCGGGGTCAAGGAGTCGCAGGTCGTGGTGCGCTTCTGGATCGTCACCATGATGCTGGTCCTGGTCGGCCTCTCCACCCTCAAGATCAGATGAAAACGAGGTGCCCCGTCCAGCCCCGACCCGAACGCTGTTCGGCCGCCCGGCGCGCGAGCGATTTGCGCGCGCCGGTCTCGGCCGCGCAACTCGAACTGTTTGAGCTGCGCGGCAGCTCGGTGCTGGTATTCGGGCTGGGCGAGTCTGGCCTGGCCATGGCCCGCTGGGCTGCGCACCAGGGAGCCCGGGTGCGCGTCGCCGACACCCGTGCCGAGCCGCCCCAGCTGGCAGCGCTGCGCGCCCACCTGCCGACGGTGGAGTTCATCAGCGCCCAACCCGAACCGGCCTGGCTCGAGGGTGTCGACCTGGTGGCCTGGAGCCCGGGGATATCGGCCGAACTGGGCGTGACCGGCGAGTTTCACGCCCTGGCCCGTGCTCGCGGCGTGCCGGTGGCCGGCGAGCTGGAATTGTTCGCTCAGGCGCTGGCGGTGCTGCGCGAGCGCGGCTACGAGCCGGCGACGATCGCCATCACCGGCACCAACGGCAAGACCACGGTGACGGCGCTGGCTGCTCACCTGTGCCGCCAGGCCGGGCTGACCACGCGCGCGGCGGGCAACATCGCCCCCGCGCTGCTCGATAGCCTGCGCGAGGCGCTTGCCGAAGATGCCCTGCCCGAGGTCTGGGTGCTCGAGCTCTCGAGCTTCCAGCTGGCGCTTTCCGAGAGCCTGGTGCCCGATGTGGCGACCATTCTCAACGTCGCCCAGGACCACCTCGACTGGCACGCTTCGTTCGAGTCGTATCTCGCCGCCAAGCAGCGCATTCACGCCCCCGGCACGATCGCGGTGGTCAACCGCGCCGATCCGGCCAGTGTGCCGCAGCGCTCGACCAGGCAAGTGAGCTTCGGGCTCGACGCGCCGGTGGCGGACAACGATCTCGGCTCGGTACGCGAAGGCGCGCTGGTCTGGCTCGCGCAGACGCTCGCCGAGGAACCTGCCATGCCTGGGCGCTTTGCCGCACCGGGCGAAATTATGATGCACCGGCTGATGCCGGCCGACGCGCTGCGCATCCGCGGCGCCCACAACCACGCCAATGCGCTGGCCGCGCTGGGCCTGTGCGGCGCCATCGGCGTGCCGATGGCGCGCATGCTGCACGCGCTGCGCACCTACGCCGGCGAACCACATCGCTGCCAGCTGGTCGCAGTCCTCGACGGGGTCGAGTACTACAACGACAGCAAGGGCACCAACGTCAGCGCAACGGTGGCCGGCATCGAGGGCCTGGGACGGCGCTGCTGGCTGATTGCCGGCGGCGACGGCAAGGGCCAGGATTTCTCGCCGCTCATCGAGCCGGTGCGCCGCAATGCCTCTGGCGTGGTGCTGATCGGACGTGATGCGCCGCTGCTGCGTGACGTTCTCGAGCCGACCGGGGTGCCGCTCATCGAATGTGATTCGATGGCCGCGGCTCTCGAGTACGCCAGCGCCGCGGCGCGCTCGGGCGAGGCGGTGCTACTGTCGCCCGCCTGCGCCAGCTTCGATATGTTCCGCAACTACGGCCATCGTGGCGAGGTCTTCATGGCGGCGGTGCGCGCGCTCGCCGAGCGCCGCGGCATCGCGATGGAACTGCCATGCTGAGTCTGCGCCTGCCCTGGAACGAGCGCCGGCGTATCCCGCGCGGCCCGCGTCCCGGCACCGCGCAGGTGCCGGTGCCGGCGGTCGACGCTGTGCTGCTCTGGGTGGTGGCGGCGCTGATGCTCCTGGGCCTGGTGATGGTCTACTCGTCGTCGATCGCGCTGCCTGATTCGCCGCGCTACGCCGCCTACCAGCCGACCCATTTCCTGGTGCGCCACGCGATCTCGCTCGCGGTGGCGGTGATCATCGGGCTGGTGCTCTTCGCAGTACCGATGCGGCGCTGGCAACTTCTCTCGCCCTGGCTGTTCCTGCTGGGGATCGTGCTGCTGGTGGTGGTGCTGATCCCGGGCGTCGGCAGGACTGTGCTGGGCGCGCGGCGCTGGCTGTCGCTGTTCGTCTTCAACCTCCAGCCCTCGGAGCTGATGAAGCTCTTCGCGGTGCTCTACGTTGCCGACTACACGGTGCGCAAGCAGGAATACATGCAGTTCTTCCGCAAGGGCTTCCTGCCGATGGGCGCGGCCGTCTCGGTGATCGGGATGCTGCTGCTGCTCGAGCCCGACCTCGGGGCCTTCGTGGTCATCAGCGCCATTGCGATGGGCCTGCTGTTCATCGGCGGGGTCAACGGACGGCTGTTCGCGGGCCTGGTGATCACCGCGCTCGGGACCTTCGCGGCGATCATCTGGGCGTCGTCATGGCGCAGCGCCAGGATCTTCGCCTACCTGAATCCGTTCGCCCCCGAAAACGCGCTCAGCAAGGGCTACCAGCTGTCGCACGCGCTGATCGCGCTCGGCCGCGGACAGATTACCGGCGTCGGACTCGGCGGCTCGGTCGAGAAGCTCCACTACCTGCCCGAGGCGCACACCGACTTCCTGCTGGCGGTGATCGGAGAGGAACTGGGCCTGGTTGGCGTACTGGCGCTGATCGCCGCGTTCTTCTGGCTCACGCGCCGGGCGTTCCTTATCGGACGCCAGGCGATCTCGCTCGAGCGCAGCTATGCCGGGCTGGTAGCCAAGGGCGTCGGGCTGTGGATCGGCCTGCAGGCCTTCATCAACATCGGCGTCAACCTCGGGCTGCTGCCCACCAAGGGCCTGACCCTGCCGCTGATGAGCTTCGGCGGCACCGGGCTGGTGGTCAACTGCATCGGCATCGCGCTGCTGATGCGGGTCGACTTCGAGAATCGTCGCTTGATGCGGGGGGCGGCATGAACGCCGAACAAATCGCAGCCGGGCGCCGCGTGGCGATGATCGTGGCGGGCGGCACAGGCGGCCACGTTCTGCCCGGCCTGGCAGTGGCGGCGGAGTTGTCGCGGCGCGGCTGGCACGTGGTGTGGGTCGGCAACCCCGACTCGATGGAAGCCCGGCTCGTGCCGGCTCACGGTTTCCCGATTCGCTGGGTGCGCTTCTCCGGCTTACGTGGCAAGGGCCTCAAGGCGCTGGTGCTGCTGCCATTCACCCTGCTGCGGGCGTTCTGGCAGAGCCTGCGGGTGTTGCGCGCGGAACGTCCCGCGGTGGTCCTGGGCATGGGCGGTTATGTCGCCTTCCCGGGCGCAATGATGGCCGCGCTGTTGGGCCGCCCGCTGGTGATCCACGAGCAGAACTCGGTCGCCGGCCTGGCCAACCGGGTGCTCGCCCGGGTTGCCGATCGCCGCCTGGTGGCCTTCCCCGGCGTGCTGCCGGGGGCGCAGCACTGCGGCAACCCGGTGCGCACCGCGGTGCTCGAGATCGATCCGCCCGCCCAGCGCTTTGCCGGCCGCAGCGGGCCGCTCAGGATCCTGGTCGTCGGTGGCAGCCAGGGCGCGGCGATCCTCAATGAGATCGTCCCCCAAGCGCTCGAATTGATCGCCCCGCAAGAGCGTCCCGCCGTCCTGCACCAGTGCGGGCGGGGCCAGCTCGAACTGGTCGAAGGGCGCTATCGCGCCGCCGGTGTCGCAGCCGAGGTGCGCGAATTCATCGACGACATCGACGAGGCCTATGCCGACGCCGACCTGGTGGTGTGCCGCGCCGGCGCCATGACCATCGCCGAACTGGCAGTGGTCGGCGTGGCCAGCGTGCTGGTGCCGTTCCCGCACGCGGTCGATGACCACCAGAGCGGCAACGCGCGCCTCCTCTCCGAGGCTGGCGCTGCCGTGCTCGTCGCCCAGGGCGACCTGAGCGCGACGCGACTCGCGCAGTTGCTGGGCGAGCGCACCCGGGCCCAACTGCTGCAGATGGCCGAATCGGCCCGCAAGCTGGCGCGCCGCGAGGCCACTGACTGTGTCGCCGACGCCTGCGAAGCGGTTGCCAAGGACCAATGACGGTGCCAATGCCATGAAACACAAGGTCAGACACATTCATTTCGTCGGCATCGGGGGTTCGGGGATGAGCGGCATCGCCGAAGTCCTGGTCAACCTCGGCTACCGGGTGAGCGGCTCGGATGTGAGCTCCAACGCTGCGACCCGGCGCCTCGCGACCCTCGGCGCACATGTTATGCGCGGTCACGACGCGGCCAACGTCGCGGGTGCGGACTGCGTGGTCACCTCGAGTGCGGTGCGCGGCGACAACCCCGAGGTGATGGCGGCCCGTTCGCGGCGCATCCCGGTGGTGCCGCGCGCGCTGATGCTCGCCGAGTTGATGAAGCTCAAGCAGGGCATCGCCGTCGCCGGGACTCACGGCAAGACCACCACCACCAGCCTGGTCGCATCGGTGCTGGCGCAAGGCGGGTTTGATCCGACCTTCGTGATCGGCGGCCGGCTCAACAGCGCCGGGGCCAACGCGCGCCTGGGCGCAGGTGACTTCATCGTGGTCGAGGCCGATGAATCGGACGCGTCGTTCCTCAACCTGACGCCGATGATTGCCGTGATCACCAACATCGATGCCGATCACATGGAGACTTACGGCCACGACTTTGCCCGGCTCAAGCAGGCCTTCATCGAGTTCACCCAGCGCCTGCCCTTCTATGGCGCCGCGGTGCTGTGCGTCGACGACCGCAACGTGCGCGAGATCATGCCCTTCATCTCCAAGCCGGTGCTGACCTACGGGCTCGACGCCGGGGCGCACTTCCGTGCCGTCGACATCCGCGGTGATGGCGCCAGGATGCTCTTCACGGTGCGTCGTGAGGAAGGCGCGCCGCTCGCCATCAACCTCAACGCCCCGGGCCTGCACAACGTGCGCAATGCCCTGGCGGCGATCGCAGTGGCCGATGAACTGGGCGTCGACGACGAGGCGATCCGCACCGCGCTGGCCGAATTCACCGGCGTCGACCGGCGCTTCCATCGCCACGGCGAGATCGCCTTGCCGGGCGGGCGCAGCTTCACGCTGATCGACGACTATGGGCACCATCCGGTCGAGATGGAAGTGACGCTCGCGGCAGCGCGCGGCGCCTTCCCCGGCCGGCGAGTCGTGCTCGCGTTCCAGCCCCATCGCTACACCCGCACCCGCGACCTCTTCGAGGACTTCGTGCGGGTGCTGTCCAGCGCCGACCTGGTGCTGCTCACCGAGGTCTACCCGGCGGGCGAGTCGCCGATCGTGGCCGCCGACGGCCGGGCGCTGGCCCGGGCGCTGCGCCTGACCGGCAAGCTCGAACCGATCTTTGTCGAGGACGTCAATGAATTGCCCGACGCGATCATGGCCAACGCCCGTGACGGCGACGTGGTGATCACGATGGGGGCCGGGTCGATGGGTGGCGTGCCGGCCCGGTTGCTGGTAGAGAGCAGTGAGTGAGCCAATGATTCCCAAGCCGGCTCCCGGCAATCCGGCCAGCTACGGCAGGGTCGCCGTGGTGATGGGCGGCAGTTCCGCCGAGCGCGAAGTTTCGCTACGCTCTGGCACCATGGTGCTCGCCGCCTTGCGGCGCAAGGGTATCGACGCGGTCGCGTTCGATCCGGCCGAGCGCACCCTCGACGACCTCGCCACCGGGGGCTTCGCCTCGGCGTTCCTGGTGCTGCACGGGCGCTACGGCGAGGACGGCACCATCCAGGGCGCGCTCGAGCTGCTGCGCATTCCCTACACCGGCTCCGGGGTGCTGGCCTCGGCGACCGCGATCGACAAGATTCGCACCAAGGAAATCTGGCGCTCCCGCGGCCTGGCTACGCCGGCCTGGCTGGTCCTCGAGGCCGGCTTCAACGCCGACGAAGTGGTCACCGAGCTCGGCCTGCCGATCGCCGTCAAGCCTGCCACCGAGGGTTCGACGCTGGGCTTCACCAAGGTTGTCGCGGCCCACGAGCTCGCCGCGGCCTGGGGACTTGCCGCCGCCTACGACGACGTCGTGCTGGCCGAGGCCTTCGTCACCGGCCGCGAACTGACCATCACGGTGCTCGGTGCGGGCAAGGTGGCGCGCGCGCTGCCGGTGATCGAGATTCGGGCTCCGGAGGGCAATTACGACTACCAGAACAAGTACTTCGGCGACGCTACCCGCTACCTCTGCCCGGCGCCACTGCCGCCGGCGCTGACCATGACCCTGCAGTCGCTGTCGGTCGCCGCCTATCGCGCGATCGGCTGCAGCGGCTGGGGCCGCGTCGACGTGATGCTCGACGACTCCGGGCGGCCGTGGCTGCTCGAGGTCAACACCGCGCCAGGCATGACCGACCACTCGCTGGTACCGATGTCGGCACGCGCCGCGGGCCTCGAATACGACGATCTGGTGGAACTGTTGCTGGCCGACGCCTCACTCAAGATTCGCGGGGCGCGCGCGCTGCCGGGAGGGTCGTGGTGAACCCGTGGCACAACCCCCGCCTGGCCCATGCGCTGGCGCGCATGCTGATCGGGGTCGTGGTGCTGGCGTTCATCGCCACGGGCGTGTCGTGGACCACCCGGCGCGAGGTCTTCGACCTGCGTCTGGTGCGGGTCGAGGCGGTGGCGGGACACAAGTTGCGCCAAAGTTCCGAGTCGCTGTTGCGCGCCACGATCTCCCAGCGCATTCACGGCAGCTTCTTCGCGGTCAATCTCGACGATGTCCGCGCGGTGGTCGAGACCGTGCCCTGGGTGCGCCGGGCGCAGGTCCGGCGCCTGTGGCCCAATCGCCTGGTAGTCGCGATCGAGGAACATCGTCCGCTGGCGCTCTGGGAAGACGGGCGGCTGGTCAATACCTATGGCGAGCTGTTCAGCGCCAACCTCGACGAGGCCGAGGAGGACGGGGCGTTGCCGCAATTCGGCGGGCCCAAGGACTCCGAGGGCGCGGTCGTGCGCCGTTACGCCGAACTGCGCGACCTCCTGGCACCACTTGGATCGGTGCCGGTGGCGGTCAACCTGTCGGCGCGGCACGCCTGGTCAGCCCAGCTCGACGATGGCACTCGGCTGGTCATAGGACGCGAGCAGGGTGTCGCGATCGCCGAGCGGATCCGCCGCTGGGTCGCTGCGTACCCCGCGGTCAAGTCCCAACTCAACAGTCGCGCCGAGGTGGTCGATCTGCGCTACCCCAATGGTTTCGCCCTGCGTTCCCTCAGCGTGCTCGGGAACCCCGCGCCGCTGGCTGACGCATCCGTCAATCCAGCCAGTAACAGGACCGTCGAATGACGCGAGATAACAAGGACCTGGTCGTCGGACTCGACATCGGAACCTCGAAGGTGGTCGCAATCCTTGCCGAGATTCTCGGCAACGGCCACTTCGAGATCATCGGTCTCGGGCAGAGCGAGTCGCGGGGTCTCAAGAAAGGCGTGGTGGTCAACATCGAGGGTACGGTCAACTCGATCCAGCGCGCCCTCGAGGAGGCCGAGCTGATGGCCGACTGCAAGATCCGCACCGTCTTCACCGGGATCGCCGGCAGCCACATCCGCAGCTTCAACTCCAGCGGCATGGTTGCGATCAAGGACAAGGAAGTCACCGAAGCCGATGTCGCGCGCGTGATCGAGACCGCCAAGGCGGTCAACATCCCCACCGACCAGCAGGTGCTCCATGTGCTGCCCCAGGAATTCATCGTCGACGGCCAGGAGGACATCCGCGAGCCGCTCGGCATGAGCGGCGTGCGCCTCGAGGTCAAGGTTCACATCGTCACCGGTGCGGTGTCGGCGGCGCAGAACATCGTCAAGTGCGTGCGCCGCTGCGGACTCGAAGTCCAGGACCTCGTGCTCCAGCCGCTCGCCTCGAGCAACGCGGTGCTCACCGAAGACGAGAAGGAACTGGGGGTAGCGCTGGTCGACGTCGGCGGAGGCACCACCGACATCGCGATCTTCACCGGCGGCGCGATCCGCCACACCGCCGTGATCCCGATCGCCGGCGACCAGATCACCAGCGACATCGCGATGGCGCTGCGCACCCCGACCGCCGAGGCCGAGGAAATCAAAGTGCGCTACGGCATGGCCAAGCAGGCGCTTGCCGACGCGTCCGAAAAGCTCGAAGTTCCAGGACTGGGTGATCGCGCTCCGCGGATGATGTCGCGCCAGGCGCTCGCGGCGGTGATCGAGCCGCGGGTCGAGGAGCTCTTCTCGCTCGTCTACCAGGTGATTCGCGAATCGGGCTACGAAGACCTGATCTCCTCGGGGCTGGTGCTCACCGGCGGCACGGCGATGCTGCCGGGCACGGTCGAGCTGGCCGAGGACATCTTCCTCAAACCGGTCCGGATCGGCCTGCCCAGCTACGCGGGCGCGCTCTCCGACGTGGTGCGCTCGCCGCGCTACGCCACCGCGGTGGGGCTGCTCGAGGAGGCCAGGAGTCAGCACCTGCGCGGCCGGCGGGTCGCCGAGCAGTCGGGTTCGTTCAGGGAAAACTTGCGCAGGTTCAGGGAATGGTTCTTGGGGAATTTCTAATCCGGCGTGACCGCACGAGCCGGTTTGCAACGGAGGGGGCGAGGGGAGAGGTGCAGCGCGAGGGCCGCCCAGCTTCTCCCGTCTCTCTTTCCAGTTTCAGGAGGTAACGCCATGAGTTTTGAATTGATTGAAAAAGAAGTTGAAGGCGCCATCATTAAGGTCATAGGCGTCGGAGGAGCTGGCGGCAACGCGGTCAACCACATGATCAGTCGCGGGGTCGTCGGGGTCGAATTCATCGCCATGAACACCGATCGCCAGGCGCTGCGCCGCTCGATGTCCGAGCAGGTGCTGCAGCTCGGCGGCAGCGGTCTCGGCGCCGGAGCGCGACCCGAGATGGGCCGCGCCGCGGCCGATGCGATGCGCGACGAAATCCGCGCCGAGCTCGAGGGCGCCCACATGGTGTTCCTGACCGCCGGTATGGGCAAGGGCACCGGCACCGGGGCATCCCCGGTGGTGGCCGAGATCGCCCGCGAGCTCGGCATCCTGACCGTCGGGGTGGTCACCAAGCCGTTCGATTTCGAGGGCGTGCGCAAGATGCGCATCGCCGAGGAGGGCATCGAAGAACTTGTCGGGCTGGTTGACTCGCTAATCATTGTTCTCAACCAGAAGCTCTTCGAAGTCATGGACGAGGACGCTAGCCTCGAGGATGCCTTCAAGCGGGCCGACAATGTCCTGCACAACGCTGTCGCCGGCATCGCCGAGATCATCAACGTCCCGGGCCTGGTCAACGTCGACTTCGCCGACGTCAAGACCGTAATGGGCGAACAGGGCAAGGCGATGATGGGAATCGGCGAAGCCTCCGGGCTCGACCGCGCCCGTCTGGCAGCCGAGCAGGCCGTGGCCTCGCCCTTGCTCGACGGCGTCGACCTCTCGGGCGCACGCGGGGTGATCGTCAACATCACCGCCACCCGCAGCCTCAAATTGAAGGAGACCAACGAGGTCATCAACACCATCAAGGAGTTCTGCGCCGACGACGCGACCATCATCCACGGTACGGTGTTCGACGAGGACATGAACGACTCGCTGCGCGTCACGGTCGTGGCCACCGGCATCGGCAAGCGCAGCGCCAAGCCGGTGCTGGTCCCGCAGACCGGCTTGCGCACCGGTACCGACGGCGGTCCGGTCCAGCAGGAACCGATGGCGGCGGTGGCCAACAGCAACTATGAGCGCTTCGACCAGCCGGCGGTATGGCGCAACCCACGTGGTTCGGCCGCCGCCCAGGTCCAGGCGCTGGAGGAGAGTGGCGTTGAGCGCTTCGACATCCCGGCCTTCCTGCGCAAGCAGGCCGACTGAGCGGCAGCTACATCCCCGGTCGGCGCAGCGGGTTTTCTCCCGCCGCCCTAGAATGGGAGTTTACAAACATGTAATCAGGAGAAGGAAATGACGATCCAGGTTGGCGACCGGTTGCCCGATGCCGCGCTGTTTGAATATCGCGAGACCGAGGAAGGCGGCTGCTCGATCGGCCCCAACTCATTCAAGGTCGCGGACCTGGTCAAGGGTCGCAAGATCGTCATTTTCGGCTTGCCCGGAGCATTCACGCCGACCTGCTCGGCGAAACACGTTCCCGGTTACGTCGAGCGCTACGACGACTTTCGAGCCAAGGGGGTCGACGAGATCTGGTGCGTATCGGTCAATGACGCCTGGGTGATGGGCGCCTGGGGCCGCGACCAGCACACCCAGGGCAAGGTCAGGATGATGGGCGACGGCAACGTGGAGCTCACGCGCGCCATCGGGCTCGATGCCGACCTGTCGCGGGTCGGATACGGGATCAGGTCGCGGCGCTACTCGATGCTGGTCGAGGACGGCGTGGTCAAGCAGCTCAACGTCGAGGCCGGCGGCAAGTTTGAGGTTTCCGACGCTGCCACGATGCTCGCGCAGCTGGGCTGAGCGGCGCAGCCGCGGACTGCCAGGCGATGCTGCGACAGCGCACGATCAAGGCGCAGGTGCACACCACCGGGGTCGGGCTGCATTCGGGGCGCCGCGTCGAGCTGACCCTGCGACCCGCCCCGGCCGATACCGGGGTGGTGTTCCGGCGCACCGATCTCGAACCGCCGGTTGAGATTCGTGCTGCCGCCGATCGTGTCACAGACACCAGGATGGCCTCGACGCTGAGCACTGGGCAGGGCAGTCACGACCCGAGCGCCCAGGTTGCGACCGTCGAGCACCTGATGGCGGCGCTGGCCGGGCTTGGCATCGATAACGTTTACGTCGACGTCACGGCGCCTGAGATCCCGATTCTCGATGGTTCGGCCGGCTCGTTCGTGTTCCTGATCCAGTCCGCCGGGGTGCTCGAACAGGGTGAGCCCAAGCGCTTCGTCGCGGTGCGCAAGGCGGTCGAGGTCCGTGAGGGCGACAAATGGGCGCGGCTCGAGCCGCACTTCGGTTTCCGGGCCCGCTTCTCGATCGAGTTTGCGCACCCGGCGATCGATGCCACCGAGCAGCAGGTCGAGGTCGACTTTGCGACCTCGTCATTCGTCAACGACGTGGCCCGCGCCCGCACCTTCGGCTTCGTCCAGGACGTCGAGGCCCTGCGGGCCAGCGGCTTGGCGCAGGGCGGCAGCCTGGGCAACGCCATCGTGATGGACGAGTACCGGATCCTCAACGCCGAGGGTCTGCGTTCGACCGACGAATTCGTCAAGCACAAGATGCTCGACGCGATCGGCGACCTCTATCTGGCCGGTCACCCGCTGCTGGCCAGCTACACCGCGCACAAGTCCGGGCACGCGCTCAACAACGCGCTGCTGCGGGCCCTCTTTGCCGACCCCGCCAACTACGAGCTGGTCACATTCGGCGAGCGCAAGAACGCGCCGCGGCTCTTTGCCAACGACTGGAACGGGGCATGAACCGCGGGGGCCGCGAGCCGCTCCGCCGGGAGGCGCCATGATCATCTTCCTGCGCGTCGTCTTCGCGCTCGGCCTGGGGGTCGCGCTGTGGTGCGGCGTGGCCTACCTCGCGAGCGGCGAGCGCCGCTACCTGCGGCTGGCGTTGCGCACCCTGCTGGGGACCTGCCTGCTGGGTCTGGTGTTCTTCGCCGGCCTGATCGCCGAGCGGCTGTTGTCCTAGTTGGCGGCGGGCCCTTACCGGGAATGTCCCAGCCGCTGCCTCTTGACCAGCCGCGTCAGCGCGCGCTGCAAGGACGTTGCCGAGCGGCGGCCGGCGCCGGTTGCCGCGCCCAACTCGGCGAACGCTGCCAGCGCCCGCTCGGGTATCGCCTGACGCGGTGCAATAGGGGGCAGGGTCTTGCGGCTCGAGCGTTGCGGCCGGAAACGGATTCGATTAACCTTGGCCGTAGTTTCCTGGACCGCCGCCAGCAGTGACGGCTCGAGCTGGCGGCACTTGGCCGCTGCCGCTGCCGATTTCGTTGCCGCGATCAGGGTTTCGCCCTCGATCGCGACCACTGCCAGTGCCAGTTCCGGCGCCGCCTTGCGGAGCGCGGCCTCGATGCGCAAGAGCGTGTCGATCTGCGCCGCCGCGTTGCGATAGGCCGGTTCGGCGCTGAGCCAGTCCAGGACTTGTTTGGGAACACTTGCTTGCATTGGTGGTGTATTTCTCCTGCCAGCGCAACGATAGCAGAGCGGGAGTGCTTGCGGCTTGCAGATCATACTGGTCCATCCTCGGCTGAGTAAGGCGCGCACCATCACCTTGTCGCGCGGCCGGCTCGCAGCCGCCGGCGCGGCGCTGGTCCTGGCGCTCCTGCTGGCCTCCGGCCTGCTGTCCTGGGCGACCCTGCGCAATGCCGATTCCCTGCGCGCCAGCCTGGCGGGTTCGTGGCTGGGGGCCAGCATCGCGGCGCCGTCACCCGGGGTCAACGACGACTATGTGCGCCAGAACATCGACGCGCTGGCCGTGCGGCTTGGCCAGCTCCAGGCCCGACTGGCGGGACTGGATGCGCTCGGCGACCGGCTGGTTGAGAGCGTCGGCTGGAAGACCCCCGAAGGCGTGCGACCGGCGGCGACGCCTCGCGACTTCTGGGTGCCGCGCAGCCGCAAGGAACAGCAGAAGTTGCCGGGAGCCGCGCCCGCCGCGCCGGCTGAGCCCGACACCGCGGCAGCGGGGAGTGGCGGACCGTACCTGCCGGCGGCCCCCGGGAACTCGCTCGGCGAACTGGGGCGCCAGATCGAGCGCACCTCCAGCCTGCTGGAGCGGCGCCTCGACCAGTGGAGCCTGCTCGAGTCCGACCTGCTCTACCAGAGCGTAGCCAACAAGCTGGTGCCAACCAGCGAGCCGTTGCGCGAGCCCTCGGTCGGATCCGGTTTCGGCTGGCGGAGCGATCCCTTTACCGGCAAGTCGGCGATCCATGAGGGGTTGGACTTCAAAGCCCCGATTGGCACCCCGATCCTGGCCGCCGGGGCCGGGGTCGTGGCCAGCGCCGGGCGCCATCCGGCCTACGGGCTGATGGTCGACATCGACCACGGATCCGGAGTAAGCACCCGCTATGCCCACGCGAACAGGGTACTAGTCCAGCCGGGCGACATCGTGCGCCAGGGCCGGAAGATCGCCGAAGTCGGCACGACCGGGCGTTCGACCGGGGCGCACCTGCACTTCGAGGTGCGCGTCGGCGGCGAGCCCCGCGACCCGATGCGCTACCTCCGGGACATGGCCCGCGGGGGATCGCTGGCCCGCGGCCCGCGGCGCTGACCAGGCGCCGTGCGTGATAAAATTCGACGTTTGCCCAACTGAGAAGAGGGCCCACCAAGCGTCGTGAGCCTGGGGGGTTCCAGCCACCCCAATGATCCAGAAATTTCTCACCCGTTTCTTCGGCAGCCGCAACGAGCGCCTTCTGCGCAGTTACCGCAAGACCGTCGAACGGGTCAATGCGCTCGAGCCGGAGATCGTCAAGCTCTCGGACGAACAACTCGCGGCCAAGACCGTCGAGTTTCGTGAGCGCCATGTCAATGGCGAGTCGCTCGACAGCCTGCTGCCGGAAGCCTTCGCGGTCTGTCGCGAGGCAGCGGTGCGCAGCCTGCATATGCGCCACTTCGACGTCCAGATTATCGGCGGGATCGTGCTGCACAACGGCAAGATCGCCGAGATGCGCACCGGCGAGGGCAAGACCCTGACCTCGACGCTGGCGGTCTATCTCAACGCCATCGCCAACAAGGGCGTCCACGTCATCACGGTCAACGACTACCTGGCGAGTCGCGACGCGGCCTGGATGGGCAAGGTCTACCGCTTCCTGGGCCTGACGGTCGGGACGATCGTCTCCCAGCAGCCCACCGCGGACAAGCGGGTTGCCTACGCCGCCGACGTCACCTACGGCACCAACAACGAGTTCGGCTTCGACTACCTGCGCGACAACATGGAGTATTCGGCCGGCGACCGGCGCCAGCGCGGCCTGAACTACGCCATCGTCGACGAGGTCGATTCGATCCTGATCGACGAGGCCCGCACCCCGCTGATCATTTCCGGCCAGGCCGAGGATCACACCGAGATGTACCGGGCCATGAACTCGATCCCGGCGCTGCTCACCGAAATGACCGTCGAGCCCAAGCTCGGCGAGCCCGACGCCCCCGGTGACTACTGGATCGATCGCAAGTCCAACCAGCTCCAGCTCTCCGAGGCCGGCCACGAGAAGGCCGAGGACCTGCTGACCAAGAACGGCATGCTCGCTGCCGGAGCCAGCCTCTACGACTCGGCCAACATCGTCCTGTTCCATCACCTGATGGCGGCGCTGCGCGCCCACTGCCTCTACCTGCGTGACCAGCACTACGTGGTCAACAACGGCGAGATCGTGATCGTCGACGAGTTCACCGGGCGGATGATGATTGGCCGGCGCTGGTCCGAAGGCCTGCACCAGGCCGTCGAAGCCAAGGAGGGCGTGCCGATCCAGGCCGAGAACCAGACCCTGGCTTCGATCACCTTCCAGAACTTCTTCCGCATGTACGGCAAGCTGGCCGGCATGACCGGGACGGCCGACACCGAAGCCTACGAATTCCAGGAAATCTATGGCCTGGAAACGGTGGTGATCCCGACCCACAAGAAGATGATCCGCGAAGACCGCCAGGACCAGGTCTTTCGGACCGCGCGCGAGAAGCATACCGCGATCATCGCCGACATCAGGGACTGCTACGAGCGCGGCCAGCCGGTGCTGGTGGGCACGACCTCGATCGAGAACTCGGAGCTGCTCTCGGGCATGCTCGACAAGGCGGGCCTGCCGCACAACGTGCTCAACGCCAAGCAGCACGCCCGCGAGGCGCAGATCGTCGCCGAAGCGGGCAGCCCGAAGATGATCACGATCGCCACCAACATGGCGGGCCGCGGTACCGACATCGTGCTCGGCGGCAACGTCGCCAAGCAGCTCGAGGCTTTCGAGAGCGACGAGTCGCTTTCCCCGGAACAGACCGAAGCCCAGGTCGCGGCGCTCAAGGAACAGTGGCAGAAGCTCCATGACCAGGTGGTCGCCGCAGGGGGGCTACACATCGTCGGCACCGAGCGCCATGAGTCGCGCCGGATCGACAACCAGCTGCGCGGTCGTTCCGGCCGCCAGGGCGACCCGGGGTCGTCGCGCTTCTACCTGTCGATGGAAGATCCGCTGCTCAAGATCTTCGCCGGCGACCGCCTCAAGGCGATCATGGATCGTCTTAAGCTTCCCGACGGCGAGGCGATCGAGGCTGGCATGGTGACGCGTTCGATCGAGAGCGCACAGCGCAAGGTCGAGAGCCGCAACTTCGACATCCGCAAGCAGCTGCTCGAGTATGACGACGTCGCCAACGACCAGCGCAAGATGGTCTATTCCGACCGCAACGCGCTGCTCGACTCGGAGAATTTCTCTGATCGGATCGGCGACCTGCGCGACCGCGTCTTTGCCGACCTGGTTCGCCAGTTCGTGCCCGCGGAGAGCGTCGAGGAGCAGTGGGACGTGGCTGGCCTGGAAGCGGTGCTGCGCGACGAGTGGCAGCTCGAGGTGGCGCTCGGCAAGTTGATGCAGGAAAGCAGTGAGCTCACCGATGACGACCTCGTCGCAGCCGTCACCAAGGCCGCCGACGAGTCCTATGCCGCCAAGGTCGCTCTGGCCGGAGCCGAAGCCTTCGCCGGTTTCGAGCGCTCGGTCTTCCTGCAGGTGCTCGACCAGCACTGGCGCGAGAACCTCAGTTCGCTCGACTACCTGCGCCAGGGGATTCACCTGCGCGGCTACGCCCAGAAGAACCCCAAGCAGGAGTACAAGCGCGAGGCCTTCGAGCTCTTCACGCTGATGCAGCAGCGGGTGCGCACCGACGTCACCCGGGTGCTGACCACCGTGCGCATCGAGGCCGCGGAGGAAGCCCCCGAGCCGCCCGCCGCACCGCCGCCGCCGGCCTATTCAAACGTCAGCTATACCCACGCCGAATTCGACGAATCGGCGGTCGCTTCCGGCGAGGATCCCGAGTCGGTGGCGCTGGCGATGCAATCGCCGCCCAAGGGCGCCGAGCCGACCCAGCAGCCGTTCAAGCGCTTTGGCCAGAAGATCGGGCGCAACGACCCGTGTCCCTGCGGCTCGGGCAAGAAATACAAGCAGTGCCACGGCAAGCTCAATTGAAAGGGGTTCGGCGCCCCGAAGTTTTGATCAAGGCGCCGCGTAGCGAAGAATGAAGACTTGGCTGCGGCGCGCGAGCGCCTGGTTGAGGCTCATGCCAAGAACTCGCTGGCCTCGTCGGGGGCCGAAGTTGCGGGGCCAGGTCTTGCCGGCGCGCTGATCAAGGTCGTGGGCGCGCCCTTGGCCCTGATGGTCGATGCAGCGATGCTGCTGATCTCGGCCTATATCCTGCGCGGCATCCGCGTCGACGAGAGTCCTGACGAGGGTCGGGATTCGGACTTCTGGCGCTACCTCAAGACCGGCGTGCGCTTTGTCGCCGCTAATCGCCTGCTGGTCTCGCTCGCGGTTGCAGTCGGCAGCTGGCAGTTGTTCTTTCAGTCGGCGATGGTGGTGCAAATCGTGTTTGCCACCCGCACACTCGGGTTGAAGGCCCAAGCCGTCGGTCTGTCCTACGTGGCACTGGAGGCCGGGACGGTGCTTGCGAGTCTGGCCGGGCAGCGCATCAGTCGTCGCTTTGGCCCGGGACCTACGCTCAGTGCCGGCATTGGCATTTGCGGCCTTGGATGGTTGCTGCTGGCACTTGCACCCGGCAATGCCCTGGGAGTAGCCGCGTTTGCCCTGATGTTGTTCCTGTTCGGTCTTGGCGCCGTGCTGATCTTCATCAACTTTCTGGCCATTCGCCAGGCGGTCACGCCTAGGCGCTTGTTGGGTCGCATGACCAGCACCATGCGCTGGCTGATAGTCATACCCGCCGGTCCGGGTGCTTTGTGGGGGGGCTGGCTGGGCGAGCACCTCGGAGCCGAAATCATGCCCGGCTTCAATCCGCCCTGAGCAAAGGGGGCATCCCGGCGTAGCTGACCCCGTTTTGTTCCTGGTTCAAGGGCGCTTCGAGACCCGGTTGCTGGCGCTGGCGGTGCTCGCGCCGCTAGAATGAGTTCTTTGCCCCCCGGAAACAATCACGATGCCAGTCAACCTCGCCGCTCCCGATCCTTCGGCACTGCACCCAGTCGCCGGTCTTGAACTCGGCACGGCCCGCGCCGGCATCCGCAAGCCCGGGCGCCGCGACCTGCTGGTAGTGCACATGGCTGAGGGCGCACGCGCCGCCGGGGTGTTCACCCGCAACCGTTTCTGTGCCGCGCCGGTGATAGTGTGTCGCGAGCATCTCGTGGCCAGCGCCGGAGCGATTCGCGCTCTGGTGGTCAATACCGGCTGCGCCAACGCCGGCACCGGCGCCCAGGGCCTGGCGTCAGCCCGGCAAACGTGCGTCGATCTGGCCGGTTTACTGGGCTGCGAGCCGAGTGCGATCCTGCCGTTCTCGACCGGGGTGATTCTCGAGCACCTGCCGCTCGAACGCCTGGTCGCGGGACTGCCCGCGGCGCTCGACGATCTCGCCGCGAACAACTGGGCGCAAGCCGCCGAGGCGATCATGACCACCGACACCATTCCCAAGGTGGCGTCGCGCCAGGCCACGATTGGCAGCGCCCAGGTGAGTGTCACGGGCATCGCCAAGGGCGCCGGGATGATCAGGCCCAACATGGCGACGATGCTGGGTTTCGTCGCCACCGACGCGGCGATCGCGCCGAAACTGCTCCAGCGCTGGGTGCAGGAGGCAGCCGATGAGAGTTTCAATCGCATCACCGTTGACGGTGATACCTCGACCAACGATTCGTTCGTACTGGTCGCCACCGGCGCCGGGGCGCTACGCGTCGCTGACGAGGCGAGTCCCGAAGCTGGAGAACTGCGTGCCCTGATCACCGCCGTGGCCCGCGATCTCGCCACCGCGATCGTGCGCGACGGTGAAGGCGCCACCAAGTTCATCACCGTGCGCATCGAAGGAGCCCGCAGTGAAACCGAGGCGGCAGCGGTCGCCTACGCGATCGCCCACTCGCCGCTGGTCAAGACCGCGTTCTTCGCCTCCGACCCCAATCTCGGGCGAATCCTGGCGGCGATCGGCTACGCCGGGGTCGACGACCTCGAGGTCGATGGCATCGACCTGTACCTCGACGATGTCCACGTCGCGACCGCCGGGGGGCGGCATCCCGACTATCGCGAGGAGGACGGGCAGAGGGTTATGAAGCAGGCCGAGATCACGGTGCGCGCCCTGCTCGGGCGCGGCAGCGCCGCGACTACCGTCTGGACCTGCGACCTGTCGCACGATTACGTTTCGATCAACGCCGACTACCGTTCGTGAGCGCCATGGCCGACGGCAAAGATTCGCTGCAATCGCGCCTCGAGAGGCTGCTGGCTCGCGTCGACGCGCTGCTGCCGTCGGTGGCTCCACCCGACTGGGAGCGCGCGCGGGCCTTTCGATGGCGCCGCCAGCGCAGCGCCTTCGGTTCCCACGGCCACCTGGTCGCGGTGCGCAACGCCGCCACCATCACCATCGATGACCTCTGCCAGATCGACGAGCAAAAGGAGGCGGTCGAGCGCAACACCCGTCAGTTCGTCTTTGGCCTGCCGGCCAACAACGTGCTTCTCACCGGGTCGCGTGGCACCGGCAAGTCGTCGCTGGTCAAGGCCTGCCTGAATCGCTACGCTGACTCCGGGTTACGGCTCATCGAGGTCGACAAGGACGACCTCGTCGACCTGCCCGACATCGTTGCGCTGGTGGCCGAGCGTCCCGAGCGCTTCATCGTGTTCTGTGACGACCTCTCATTCGAGGAAGGTGAACCGGGCTACAAGGCGTTGAAGGTGGCGCTCGACGGCTCGGTCAGCGCCCAGTCCGAAAACGTGCTGATCTACGCCACCTCCAACCGGCGCCACCTGATGCCGGAGTACATGCGCGAGAATCTCGACGCGCGTTACCAGGAGGACGGCGAGATCCACCCCGGCGAGAGCACCGAGGAGAAGATCTCGCTCTCGGAGCGCTTCGGCTTGTGGGTGTCGTTCTACCCGTTCGCCCAGGAAGACTACCTGCGCATCGTCGATTACTGGCTCGGGCATTTCGGTTGCGGGGTACGCGAACAAAAGGCGGCGCGCGCCGAGGCGCTGCGCTTTGCCCTCGAGCGCGGCTCGCGTTCCGGGCGGGTCGCCTGGCAGTTCGCGCGCGACTGGGCTGGTCAGCGGCGCGCACGGCGGCGCCGGCCGGGGTGAGCAGCGACCAGCGCGCGCTCGTCGACGTCGCCGTCGGCGTGTTGTTCAGGCCGGATGGCGCAGTCTTGCTGGGCCAGCGCCCGGTCGGCAAGCCCTATGCCGGTTGGTGGGAGTTTCCCGGCGGCAAGCTCGAAAGCGGCGAATCGGTCGAGCACGCCCTGGCGCGCGAACTCCACGAGGAGCTCGGCATCGAGGTCCACGCCTCGCATCCCTGGGTGATGCGCGAACACTCCTACTCGCACGCCCGGGTGCGGTTGCACTTCCAGCGCATCTGGAACTGGAGCGGCACACCGCACGGCCGCGAGGGCCAAGCCCTGTGCTGGCAGCCGGCGGGGCGAGTCGCGCTGGCCCCGCTGCTGCCGGCGGCACTGCCGGTGTTGCGCATGCTGCAGCTGCCGGGTCGCTACGGGATCAGCAACGCCGCCGCCCTGGGCGTCGAAGGATTTCTGCTTAGGCTCGACACCGCGCTCGCCCAGGGCTTGCGGCTGGTCCAGTTGCGCGAGCCCGGGCTCGCGCCGGAGCGTTTCGAGGCGCTCTTCTACCGGGTGCGGGAGACTTGCCAGCGCCATGGCGCACGCCTGCTGGTGAACTCCGCCCACCTCCCCGACTACTGGAGCGCTTGCGACGGGGTCCACCTCCGAAGCGCACAGTTGGCGAGCCTCGCCGCCCGCCCCCAGGTAGCCCTGGTGGGCGCGTCCTGCCACGACGCCGGCGAGCTGGCGCGTGCCGCCGAGCTGGGGTGCGATTTCGCGGTGCTTGGTCCGGTCTGCCCGACCGCTTCGCATCCCCGCGCCCGCGCGCTAGGCTGGTCAGGTTTCGAAGCTCTGGTGCGCGGCACGCAAATCCCGACGTTCGCGCTCGGAGGGGTCAATCCAGGTGACGAGGCCCGGGCTCGAGTCGCCGGGGCCCACGGCCTGGCGATGCTGCGCGGCGCCTGGCCGCCCAGCGCCGGCCCAAGCTCATAGGTTGCAGAGTGCCAGGTCGAACTCGACGTTGCCCTCGAAGGGCCGGGGGCGCAGGTCGCCGCCCTGGCTGGTGAAGCGGATCCAAAGCAGGTACTTGTTGGCGCTGATCTCGGGGATCGCGCCGAGTTCGGGGTCGATTCGCACCTGCACCATCTGGTAGGTCTTGCCGCCGAGAGGTTGCTGGTACGAACCGGTTTCGGCTCTCTGGCGCGAACGCTGGGCGCTCTCGCGCAACATTTTCAGGATCACTCCGACGCCGCTTTCGGTTGGTCGGAACGGCCCTGCCCAGGCGTTGATGTCGGCCCGGCGATCGGCGGCCGAGTGGTTCTGCCAGGCGAAATAAGAGGGCAGGTCGAACTCGCAG
>JAHYJF010000348.1 GCA_019428955.1 Burkholderiaceae bacterium | reverse complement strand
GCTGATCGCCGACCTCACCGCCCACGGCCAGATCGAGCTGGTCGCTAAGGGCGGCCACGGCGGGGCGGGCAACATCCACTTCAAGTCGAGCGTCAATCGCGCGCCGCGCCAGGCCACGCCGGGAACCGCGGGCGAGGAACGCAACCTGCGCCTGGAGCTCAAGGTGCTCGCCGACGTCGGCCTCCTGGGCATGCCCAATGCCGGCAAGTCGACCTTCATCTCGGCGGTGAGCAACGCCCGGCCCAAGATCGCCGATTACCCGTTCACCACGCTGCACCCGAACCTCGGCGTGGTGCGCGTCGCGCCTGAAAAAAGCTTCGTGATCGCCGATATCCCGGGGCTGATCGAGGGCGCCGCCGAAGGCGCCGGACTGGGTCACCAGTTCCTGCGCCACCTGCAGCGCACCCGGTTGCTGCTGCACATCATCGACTTTGCACCGCTCGACCCGGACGCCGACCCGGCGCACGATGCGCGCGCGATCCTGGCGGAACTCAAGAAGTACGATCCGGCGCTCTACGCGAAGCCGCGCTGGCTGGTGCTCAACAAGATCGACATGATTCCCGAGGGCGAGTGCGAGGTGTTGATCGCGGCGTTTCTCAAGCGCCTGCGCGGCCGCGGGCGCAGTGCGCTGCCGATCGACCCCAAGCGGGTATTCGCGATTTCGGCGCTGACTCATGACGGCACGGAGCGGCTGTGCCAGAGCATCTACGAGTACCTCGACCTGGCGCGGCGCGCCGAGATTCCCGACGCCGACGTACGCTTCGATCGCGCAGACGCCGCCGATGGTGCACCGCTTGCCAGGGAGCCGGGGCAATAGCCCCAGGAGCACGACGATGAGCGAGCCAGCCGGTCACGACAGCACGTCGCAACTCCCGCCGGGCAGGGAAATAGTCCCGCCGCGGCCGCTGCTCGTGCAGGCGCGCCGGATCGTGGTCAAGGTTGGCTCGACGCTGGTCACCAATAGCGGCCGGGGACTCGACTCCGCGGCGATCCTGCGGCTCGCGGAACAGATCGCGACGCTGCGCGCACAGGGTAAGAAAGTGGTGCTGGTCTCGTCGGGTGCGGTGGCCGAGGGAATGCTGCGTCTGGGCTGGAAGAAGCGACCCAGCGAAATGCACTCGCTCCAGGCCGCGGCCGCTGTCGGGCAGATGGGGCTGGCCAACGTCTACGAAGAGTGCTTCCGCCGCCACGGCATGAAGACCGCGCAGATTTTGCTGACCCACGACGATCTCGCCAACCGGCAGCGCTACCTCAACGCCCGCTCGACCCTGCTGACGCTGCTCAAGCTCGGGGTGGTGCCGATCATCAACGAGAACGACACCGTGGTCACCGACGAGATCAAGTTCGGCGACAACGACACGCTCGCAGCGCTGGTGACCAACCTGATCGAGGCCGAGGTGCTGGTGATCCTCACCGACCAGGAAGGCCTCTACACCGCCGACCCGCGCAAGGATCCGGCCGCCGTGATGCTCGCCTCGGTGCACTCGGGCGATCCGGAACTCGAGCGCATGGCCGGTGACGCCGGCTCGATCTTTGGCCGTGGCGGGATGGCCACCAAGGTGCTCGCCGCCAAGCGTGCCGCCACCAGCGGCGCGCACACCATCATCGCCTCTGGCCGCCAGCAAGACGCACTCACCAGGATGGCGGCCGGCGAGGCGATCGGCACCCAGTTCATCACCCGCACCGCGCGCCTGACCGCCCGCAAGCAGTGGCTCTCGGGCCACCTCCAGGCGCGCGGCTCGCTGAAGCTCGACGCCGGCGCCGCGCGCGCGTTGGCGCAAGGCGGCAAGAGCCTGCTGGCAATCGGCGTCACCGAGGTGCGCGGCGACTTCGAGCGCGGCGAACTGGTGGCCTGCCTCGGCGCTGACGGACAGGAAATCGCCCGCGGGCTGGTCAACTATGCCAGCGCCGAGACCCGCCGCATCATGGGCAAGCCTTCCAGCAAGATCGGCGAAATCCTCGGCTACGTCGAGGAGCCCGAACTGATGCACCGCGACAACCTGGTGCTGCGCTAGCGCAGCGAAAGCCGGATCGCAGGTGCGGTGGAACAACGCGCCTGCCCCCGGCAGTCGTCCAGAAGGGGATTTTGCGCTAGGCTAGGGCTTCTGCATCCAACCGTCGGCCCGCAACCCGGGCGGCGCTCGTCGCGTGGAATCACTGCCATTGTGGGCGCAATTGTCTGCGCTCTTTGTCCTCCTGCTGCTGTCGGCATTCTTCTCGATCTCCGAGACCAGCATGATGGCGCTCAATCGCCATCGTCTCAGTCACCTGGTGAACAAGGGCCGGCGCGGCGCCAAGCTCGCCACCGAACTGCTCGGCCAGACCGAGAAACTGCTGGGCACCATCCTGCTCGGCAACAACGTCGCCAACACCGCGCTCACCGCGATCGTCACCTCGCTGGCGATAAGTTATTTCGGCAACAATGACCGGGTGGTGTTGATGGCCTCCACCGTGGTGGCGTTGCTGATCATCATCTTCTGCGAAATCACCCCCAAGGTCTTTGGCGCAACCTATCCGGAGCGGATCGCGCTGCCGGCCAGCGGCGTGCTCAAGGCGCTGATGACGATTGCCGCCCCCTTTGTCTGGGCGGTGAACCTGATCGTGCGCGCCCTGCTGATGGCAATCGGGGTGCGTACCGGCGCCGGTCGCGAGACCCGGCTCTCGACCGAGGAGCTGCGCACCATCGTGCTCGACTCGGGGCAATTCATGCCCCACAAGCACCGTTCGATCCTGCTGAACCTGTTCGACCTGGAGCACATCACGGTCGACGACGTGATGGCGCCGCGCAGCCGCATCGAGGCCCTCAACCTCGAGGCGACCGAGGCCGAATTGCGCGACCAGCTCACCACCTGCTACCACAACAAGATGCCGGTCTACGAGGGCGAGATCAACCGCGTGGTCGGGATGCTGCACATTCGCCGGGCACTCAGCCTGCTGCAGCGCGAGTCGTTTGACTCCGCCAACATTCGCGAAGTGCTCAGCGAGCCCTACTTCATTCCCAGCGGCACCCCGGTATTCAAGCAACTGCAGTTCTTCCAGGAAAACCGCCAGCGCCTCGGCATGGTGGTCGACGAGTACGGCGAGGTGCTCGGGCTGGTGACCCTCGAGGACATCATCGAGGAGATCGTCGGCGAGTTCACCACCACCGGACCCGGTCGCGACACGAACCTGGAGTGGGACGAGGACTACATGGTGATGCTCGAAGGCACCGCGATCCTGCGCGAGATCAA